>JALWEW010000156.1 GCA_027039295.1 Acidilobaceae archaeon | reverse complement strand
GCTTCAAGCAGAGCGTCGATGTAATAGTCGTCCTAAAAGACGTGGACATAAGGAGCCCGAGCGGCAGGCTAAGGGAGATAGTCACGCTACCTCACAAGCCGCCGAAGGAGCCGAAAATCTGTGTTGTAGCCGAGGGCGATATGGCGCTCCAGGCGAAGCAGATAGAGGGGGTCGAGGTCATAGGGAGGAATGAGCTCCAGGAGATGAGGAAGAATAGGAAGCTCGCCAAAAAGCTCGCGAAGAGGTGCTACTGGGTCCTCGTGCAGGCGCCCCTCATGGGCCTGGCCGGTGGAGCGATAGGCCCCGCGCTTGGCCCCAGGGGGAAGGCGCCCACGCCGGTGCCGCCGAACGCGGACATAAGGGCGATAGTTGAGAGGTTCAGGAGGAGCGTCTGGGTGAGGGTGAGGAACCAGCCCCAGGTCATGGTGAGGGTCGGAACCGAGGACATGAAGCCCGAGGAGATCGTTGACAACATAAAGGCGGTTCTCAGCGCGATCGAGAACAAGCTGGGGCCCGGTAAGATAGCTAAGATATACGTGAAGAAGACGATGGGCCCGCCCTTCCAGGTGGCGGCATAAAGTAGGGGGTGGTTCCCGTGAGTATGAGCCAGCTCCACGCGAGGAAGGGTAGGAGAATACCCGAGTGGAAGATAAGGGTAGTCGAGGAGCTGACGGACCTCTTCAAGCGCTACCCCGTGGTCGGGATAGCCGACCTCACCATGATGCCAACGAACATGGTGCAGATTATAAGGAAGAAGTTTAGGAAGAAGATAGTGTTCAAGGTCGCGAAGAAGAGGCTAATCCTCCGCGCCGCCGAGAATGCAGGCCTCGACCCGAGCAAGATAGAACCGTACCTAACCGGAGTCACAATGCTCCTCTTCACAGACATGAACCCGTTCAAGATGGCGAGGCTCATCGAGAGCGAGAAAGTCCCCGTTCCCGCGAAGCCGGGCCAGGTAACAGATAGGGAGATAGTGATCCCCGAGGGAGACACGGGCATAACCCCGGGCCCGATGCTCAGCGTGTTCGGGAAGCTAAGGATACCCTACGAGATAAGGAAGGGCACCGTTTACGTGAAGAAGGACACGGTAGTTGCCAAGCCCGGCGATGTTATCAGCACTGAACTAGCGGGCCTCCTCCAGCAGCTCGGCATAATGCCCTTCGAGGTCGGGCTCCGGATCAACGCCGCTCTTGACCACGGCCTAGTGATACCCAGGGAAGACCTTATCGTGGACCTGGAGGAGATTAAGAACCAGGTGGCAGAGGCTGCGCTCGAGGCAATAGGCCTGGCGACAGAGATAGTGTTCATGGCTGTACCCGAGGCCGTCGAGGCCGCGCTCGCTAGCGCCGAGAGGGCTATCGCCGCTATCGTGGGTGAGACAGGCTTCCTCACGCCAGACGTTGCCGAGTACGCCCTACGCCGCGCAGTCAGCGAGGAGCTAGCGATTATTGCGGCCCTCGGCGAGAAGGCCAAGGAGCTGGGAATAGAGGAGATACCGGCCGCGCCTGCTGCTGCCCCGGCCGCGGAGGAGGAGAAGGCGGAGGAGGAGAAGAAGGAGGAAGAGGAGGAGAAGGAAGAGGAGGTCGACATCGGGGAGGGCCTCAGCGGCCTCTTCGGCTTCTAGCCGCTCCCCCCTTTCTCCGAGAGCCCACTCGGACCTCCCTTTCGGCCGCCCCACGGTGCCAGGGGCCATGAGTATCCAGGGGTCATACAGCTTCGAGCCAAGGTGCCTCCTAGCGCTCGCCCCATGGGAGGCTGAGGCCCTCGCGGAGGGCAGGCCCCTCCAGAGGGCGGGGCATGGCGCACAGAGAGTGGTGACGCTCGAGGCAGGCCCCCAGGGCGCTCTCGTCGAGGTCAGGGAGGGCCCATGCGAGGGCCTAAGACTCCGGTTTAGCCCTAGCGAGGCCCTCGAGGCGGCGGGAGAAAGGGGCGTGGCGCTCGTCCTGCCTGGAGGGAGGGTGGAGAGGGCCGAGGTGAGGGGGCGAGGCTACTACAGGCTCGTGGCGACGAGGCCCGGGGGATACCCCACCCTGGAGATAAACGGTATTCACATGCACCGCGTGTGGGGCACAGACCCCCGCCTGGATACGATAGCGAAGATCAGGGCCGCGAGGATCCGGCGGGGCCACAGGGTCCTCGACACCTGCATGGGTCTCGGCTACACCGCGATACACAGTGTGCTAGCGGGGGCCAGGTTGGTCGTGACAGTAGAGGTTGACCCGAGCGTGGTGGAGCTCGCGAGGGCCAACCCCTGGAGCTGGGGCCTGGGGAGGCCCGAGATAGTCACTGTGCGGGGGGACGCCGTCGAGATAGTCCAGGGGCTCGAGCCGGAGAGCTTCGACAGGATAATACACGACCCCCCGCGGATAGGGCCCTCAACGGGGGACCTTTACGGCCGCGAGTTCTACCGGAGCCTCTACAGGCTCCTCCGGCATGGCGGGATACTCTTCCATTACACCGGGGAGCCGGGGCGGAAGCACGGGCGCAACTTCCCTGGTAGGGTGGCCAGTAGACTCCGCGAGGCCGGCTTCGCCCGGGCCTGGTATGACAAGAGGGCCCAGGGCGTGGTCGCTGTCAAGGCCTAGCAGTATTGGCGGCCCCATGTATAGGGGGTCGCAGCTGGGCTGGGCGACTGTGTAGGCGCCGTTGATTGCGTTGAGGACAGCAGTCAAGGCAGCCTCGGCCCGGCTGTTAACAAACTCGACCGCCACGACGTCGAGGCCCGCCAGCCTAGCCCCCGCCATTAGGAGCCCCTCGTAGAGCGCCTCCAGCGGGCTCCTCCAGCCGCTACTACACTCGCCCAGCAACACTGTATAGTGCTCCTCCCTGAAGTAACCGTCGATATAGCTCCGTATGGCCCAGCCCCCGCCGAGATCCGCCAGCGCCCCGCCGATGTTCACGTAGACGAGGCCTCCCCGCGCGCGTACCTCCTCGGAGACCTCTGCCACCAGCCCTATCATCTCCCGCCGCGGATCAACCCCCAACGCCCAGGAGGGGCCCGTCTCTATTATTGACTCGTAGGCGTCTATATTGTCGAGGTATACGCCGCTGTAGCCTGCCTCCAGGGCCCTCTCTGCGAGCCCCCGGAGGAGGCTCCTCCACGCGGGGCTCCAATACTCCACGTAGTACTCTCCCTCGTACTCTGTGGGGCCGTGCACAATGCTCCGGATACTCGTGTTATTCCAGTAGCTCCTCCAGCTCTCAGCGTATCCGGCATTAATGTAGGCGAGCACCGCTACTCCCTCCCCTCGAAGCTCCTCAACCAGGCCTGTAGGAGCCTCGTCGGGGTCTACTACAACCACTTTGAACCTCGAGGCCTCGACAAGGCTCGGGGGGCTCCCGATGCAGTAGCAGGCATGGCTCGTAAGCTGGTGGAGCACCAGGAGGGGGAGGCCTGCGGCGAGAAGGGCTAGAGCCAGGGACGCGGCTAGCCTCAGCACACGGAGCACCAGTCCACGCGCGGAGGGCGGGAGCTATTCCCTATTTCCCCTCCTAGGCTCGAGCCGGCCAGGGGTGCTGGCGGCCGTGAGAGGGAGCCCCCTTGTGGTGCTAGTAGTTGGCGTGTCGGAGGATAGCGGTAAGACGCTCTTAGCCGCTAGCCTTGTGAGCGCCCTTAGGGGTGAGGGCGTCCGTGCGGCCCCCTTCAAGCCCTACGGTGCCACCGAGCTCTGGAGGCACCCGGGGATCCTGGGAGAGATAGCTAGGCGGAGGCTTGTCGTGACGAGGGACGCCCTGATACATGCCAGAGTCTCCGGGCTCCCCCTGGAGCTTGTGAACCCGGCTGCCCTCATAGTTGGAGTGGAAGACGCCTCGAGGAGGGGCTGGAGGCCCCTGCATGCAGGGCCCCCGCTCCCCCGCCTAGGGGTCCTGGCGAGGCTCAGCGTGTGCCGGGGGGAGCGAGTTGACACTCTCCACTTAGTTAACATAGAGGCTCTCGAGAGGCTCCCCCGCGGGCTCCAGGGGCCCGTGGTTGACGCGGCAGCCGCGCTATCTCCACACCCTCTCCGGGCGGGGGACGAGATGATAGATAGGCTCGTCCGCGGAGGCTTCCACGCCGAGGTCGAGAGCTGCTTGGGGAGGCTGTCGAGGGAGGCGGACGTCATAGTTATAGAGTCGAACAGCGACGTGCCCCTGCCTTCCCCGAGCGCTTACGCCGCGGACCTAGTGCTAGTAGCCGCCCCCGGCGTCGCCGGGGTAGTGGAGGGGGGCCGTTACAGGAAGAGCCTAGAAGCCCTAGGGGTTGTCCGGGGCGGGATAGCCTCCGTCTCCGAGGTGGTCGGGCTCGCAGGGGTAGCGAGAAGCGTTGAGCTCCCCCTCCTCGAGGAGGGGGAGCTATACAGGCCGGCCGACCTCGGGCCCATCCTGGACGAGGTGCTATCCCTCCTCGACAGGCCGCCTAAGGCCGGCGAGAGTGACTAGTAGGCTCACTAGCAGTATCCAGGCGGCGAGGCTTACCCCGAACGGCTTGCTTGCGAACGTGAGCAGCACGGCCTTGAAGGCGCTTGTCGTCCTAGAGTAGTAGGCGAGGCCCGCGGCCACCATCACGGGGCCCGTGAGGCTCGCCGCTGCCACGGCCCACGGCCTCACCCTCAGCCCGGCGAGGAGCGCTATAACGGGCGGGGCGAGGCCGAGGAGCATGAAGCTGCTGAGCACGCTGAGCTTCACTATGAATGCCACCCTAGCCGCTGCTATGGCCGCCATGGCGGCGCCGATCGCGAGCATAGCGATTACCCCGGCCAGACGTTTCTGCTTCTCACTGGCTCCCCTGGGTACGAGGTCGCTGCTGGCGCTGCTGGCCAGGGTTAGGAGTATGCTGTCAGCGGTGGACACTGCGGCAGCTACTATGCTCGTGAAGACTATGCTCCCCAGGACCGGGCCGGAGAGCAGGAGGAGCCTGGGCGTTACTTTGTCTGCGTACTTCACGCTGGCCTCCACGCCGAGCGGGATGATGCCAAGGGCGTTACCCGCGTATGCGAGGAGCCCGGTGAGGGTCACTATGATAGTGTAGGTTATGCCGAAGACGCTGAACCACTTGATCATGCCGCGGAGGGAGCGCTCATCCCTGGGCACGTAGAGCCTCTGAAGGGCCTGGGGGTTTGTGACAGCGAAGAATATCCAGGGGAGGCTGAAGGCTAGGAACGTGTTGAGCCTCCAGTACCCCCCGTGCCCGCTGGGCACGAGGTGCCCCGACTCGACAAGTACTCTGCCAGCGTCGGCGAGTCCGTAGCCGGCCACGTGGAGCCGCCACCAGACCCAGGCTAGGAGGCCGAGGCCGCTAGCGAGCATCCAGAGCCCCTGGAAGGCGTCGGTAGCGGCCACGCTCCATATCCCAGCGATACCGCTCCAGACTAGCATGATTAGGAGCCCGAGGAGGACCCCCGCGAGGTAGTAGTGCTCACCGCCGGGGGCCGCCACGGCCTCCCCTATGGCCTTCAGCTGGGCCCCAGCGTAGAATACGAGACTGACCATGTAGATTATGCTAATGAGCGGCGCGACCCACCGGGCCCCGGAGAGGTCGGCTATCATCTCGGCAGGGCTCACCCAGCCCCTCTCCCGGCTCATCCTCCACGTCCTCTCTGCGAGGAGGACGAGGATGCCCAGGGTGGCCGTGAAGTATGCTATCTCGAAGCCTAGGGCCCCGGCTCCTGTCGCGTAGGTGAAGCCGACTAGCCCGACTATCATGAAGCTGCTGTAGGTGGTGGCCGCGTATGTCATCGCGCTTAGGAAGCTCCCGAGCCTGCCAGACACGTAGTAGTCCCTGAGGCCCCCGCGGAGGTAGCGGCGGCTCGCCACTGCTATGAGGGTCCCCGCGGCGAGGTAGCCGGCGAGAACCGCTATGAAGACGCTGAGCATGCTAGCCACTCCTGCTCACCCCCCAGCCGGCGGCCGCGGCTACCGCCAGGGCTGTGAGCCCGCTCCCGGCCCAGTACGCGTAGAGGCCCCACCCAGCGGGCTTCCCGCGACCGTCCGCACGCGTGCCGC
>JALWEW010000155.1 GCA_027039295.1 Acidilobaceae archaeon | reverse complement strand
ATAGTATAGAGTCCTCTGAGCGGATGTACCCGGTGCTGGTATCGAGGATCACGAACTGGCTAGCTAGGAGGATAGTGAACCTCCTCATAGACGAGTCACTCGACACTATGAGAGCCTGGATCTACATAATCAAGCCGAGCCGGAGCGCGAAGCCACTGACTATCCTAAGGTGAACATTAGGAGCCTTCTATCGACGTTAGTCGCCTCTAGCCTGCCAGTTAGACGCCCTAGGAGGCATGGACGTCAGGTCGGGCACCTGGGGAGGAGGCGGCGCTGGCTTAGTGGTGTGACCCCGCGCAGGTGGTGCCGCGGCCGGGATTTGAACCCGGGTCACGGGCTCGAGAGGCCCGCATACTGGGCCGGGCTATACTACCGCGGCACCATTGGACTCCGTCTCGGGGGGAGGGGTTTTATTTCTTTGCCGGGGCCCCTGTGAGCGGCATAGTCTGTAGCGCGAGACTACGTCTACTATGACAGCTAGCGCTGCTGGGTCGATCGCTAGGCTGGATCCCATCCTGTCTGCCTCGACGAAGAGTGGTGGCGCGACGAGCCTCACGTGCCCGGCGGCCGCCAGGGCTCCAGCGTCTAAGCCTATGAGGAGGGCGGTGAATGGGAAGCGCGCGGTCGGGCTATCCCAGAGTATAACAAGTGCGACGATTGCAATCACTACCGAAATAGAGGTGGCCGTCCAGAGCCTACCTATGCCCAGCGAAGCGCCCAGTAGGAGGAGCAGCAGTGCCGAGCCAGCGCTTAGGCCCCAGTAAGGCCCTGGCAGCCAGCAGGGACCCTCCTCAGCCTCCCCGGCTGTCTCGCTGGACTCACGCGGTGCACCCTCCTCAGAGGGCTCCTCGGCCTCCACCAGGGGCACCTCACCGTCCCCGCGGCTTCCAGGCTTAAATGGTGGCCTCACACCGCACGCTCGTGCGCGGCTGGTGCGGGGGCTTGCCGAGGATAAAGGAGAAGACGTGGAGGATAGAGTGGGAGGAGCAACTCTACAAGCTCTGGGAGGAGGAGGGCCTCCACAAGAGCGTCATGGATCCCAGTGACCCCCGCGAGGTTGTAGTCATAGACACGCCGCCCCCCTACGCCAGCGGCAAGTGGCACGCCGGGGGAGCGGCGCACTATGCTCAGATAGACATGATAGCCAGGTACTTCAGGTTGAAGGGCTACAATGTCGTAGTCCCATTCTACGCTGACAGGAATGGGCTCCCCGTCGAGGTCCAGGTTGAGAAGACCTACGGGATAAGCGCCCACGAGATGGCCAGCACCCCCGAGGGCCGCAGGAGGTTCCTAGAGCTGTGCAGGAGCTTCCTCGACAAGGCCGAGGCAGAGATAGTCCGCGTCTGGAGGAGGATGGGGTGCAGCTTCGACTACTGGAGAAACGGCACCGACAGCCCCGAGTACAGGAAGCTCACCCAGGCGACATTCATAGACCTATTCAAGAAGGGCCTCATCTACGAGGCCGAGAGGCCGGTTAGGTGGTGCCCACGCTGTAGGACCACCCTCGCGGAGGCCGAGATAGAGTACCGCGAGGAGGAGGGATACCTATACTACGTGAAGTATACGCTCAAGGATACGGGTGAACCCCTAGTAGTCGCCACAACAAGGCCCGAGCTTCTGGCGGCTTGCGCGGCCCTGGCCTACAACCCCGAGGACGAGCGCTACAAGGGCCTCGCTGGCAGGAAGGCGGTGGCACCGCTCTACGGCCACGAGGTAGTAATAGTAGAGCATCCAAGCGTCGACCCCAACTTCGGCACCGGCCTCATGATGATATGCAGCTACGGCGACGAGGACGATGTGAGGCTATTCATGGAGCTAGGCCTCGAGCCCCACGTCATAATAGGGGAGGACGGCCGCATGCTCCCCGAGGCCGGCCCCATAGCTGGCCTGCCAGTGGAGAAGGCGAGGGAGGAGATAGCTAGGATACTAGAGGAGAAGGGGCTCCTAGTGAAGAAGGAGAAGATAAGGCACACCGTGCCCGTCTGCTGGAGGTGCAAGACACCCCTGCAGATAATCCATAGGAGGGAGCTGTTCCTCAAGCAGCTAGAGTTCCGCGATGACGTGAAGAGGATCGCCTCGAGGATGGAGTTCAAGCCGGAGATGCATAGGAGGAAGCTCTACGACTGGATAGACTCCCTGAAGATGGACTGGCCTATAAGCAGGGACCGCTACTATGGGACCGAGATACCCCTCTGGAGGTGCACTAGGTGCGGGGCTCTCCTAGTGCCGGAGCCCGGCCGCTACTACAGGCCCTGGGAGGAGGAGCCACCCTGGGATCGCTGCCCAGTATGCGGCGCCCCCAAGGAGGCCCTAGTCGGCGAGAAAAGGGTCTTCGACACCTGGTTCGACTCGAGCATAAGCATGCTCTACGTGACCGGGTGGAGGAGGAACCACGCCTTCTACGAGAAGGCAAAGGACAGGGTGCTGAGACCCCAGGGCCAGGACATAATAAGGACGTGGCTCTACTACTCCATACTCAGGGTCTACCAGCTAACAGCGAGGCCGGCGTTCAGGTGGGTCCGGATAACCGGCATGGGCCTCGACCCCAAGGGCAGACCCATGCATAAGAGCCTGGGCAACGTGATAGACCCGGAGCCCCTAATAGAGGAGTATGGGGCGGACGCCTTCAGGTTCTGGGCAGCAACCGCCGCTAAGCTAGGCTATGACTACAGGGTGGACTACGGCAGGCTCCGCACGGGCAAGGGCTTCGTGACGAAGCTCTGGAACCTAGCGCGCTTCGTGAGCGGCTTCGATAGGCCCAGCCTTGAGGAGTCGAGGCTCAGGCCCGTGGATAGGGCCTTCCTGGCCCTACTCGACGAGTACCTCGAGAGGGCTGATAGGGCGTACTCCCAGCTCGACGTCTACGAGCCAGCCCTGGCCCTCTACGAGTACGCCTGGGACTACTACGCGAGTAACTACGTTGAGATAGTCAAGGAGCGCGCCTACAACAGGAGCGGCAAGTACAGTGTGGAGGAGCAGAGGGGCGCCTGGTACACCCTCCACGAGATACTGGAGAGGCTCACCATAGCCCTCTCCCCCGTGATGCCCTTCGTCACAGACATGATACACCGCCGCCTCTACGGGGGCACAGTCCACAGGAGAGAGTGGCCCAAGCCCTTCATAGCCGACCCCCAGGAGAGGGCGGCCCTAGCAGCGAAGGCGAGGCTGGCGGCCAGGGTTAACAGTGAGGTATGGGGCTACAAGAAGAGGAGCGGCGTGAAGTTCAAGGAGCCAATACCATCGGCGGTCATCCTGGTACCCGAGGAGCTGGGCGACCTCCTCGAGGAGCTACGAGATCTCCACAAGACGCCCTTCAGGACCTACAGGGAGCCCCCGCCAGGGGCGAGGGCCCTAGGCGAGGCAGCCTACCTCCTTGAGGCCCAAGCCTAAGGGCCCCAACCCGCACCGGGATCCCTCCGGGTGTGGTTTCCGGGTTGAAGATTAGAGTGCTAGACAGGAGGGGCTGGAGGCTCGAGGTGAGGCCGGAGAGCGAGGAGGACCTCTGGGTCCTGAGGAACACCCTGCGCCCCGGCGACCTAGTCACGGGTAGGACCCTCAGGGACGTCGCGGTCAAAGGGAGCGAGTCGAAGAGGAGGAAGCCCGTCACGGTAACCATGCGCGTGAAGTACGTCGAGTTCCAGCCCTTCACGGGGAGGCTCAGGATATACGGCGTCATAGTGGAGGGTCCCGAGGAGTACGGTCTCAAGGGGAAGCACCACGCAATGACAGTCTCGCCCGGGCAGGTCATTGTCGTTGAGAGGGAGGGTGGGTGGAGCAGGCGCGTGGTTGAGAGGCTCGAGTCCTCGGGGCCCCGTGGGAGGGCGGTCGTAGCTGCTGTGGACTATGACGAGTACGCCATAGCAGTGGTGGCCCTCCACGGCTACAGAGTGGTTGCCGAGGGCTCCGCGAGCCTCCCCGGAAAAGACGATCCAGCCAGGGACCAGGCCCTCAGCCACTATGTGGACACGGTGGCGAGGCTGATAGTGGAGACGGCTAGCCGCGAGGGTGCCAGGGTGGTCGTGGTAGCCGGGCCCGGCCCCCTCAAGGAGGAGGTCGCCTCGAAGGTGAGGCTCCAGGCCTCTACACTGAAGGTCTACACAGACTCGACCTCAATGGGCGGCACCACCGGTATAGGGGAGGCGCTGAGGAGGCCCCTCATAAGGGAGGCCCTCAGGGAGTACAGCCTGGTCGAGGCGGAGGCGTGGCTCGAGGAGGCAATGAAGGTGGCCGCCAGGGAGCCGGAGCGGGTGGCCTTCGGTGTTGACGCCGTGCTGGAGGCGGCGAGGCTCGGCGCCGCCGCCAAGGTGCTCGTCGCCGACGAGCTACTCTACAGCATAGAGGACAGCATCAGGGAGGCCGTAGACGAGGCCCTAGCTGAGGCTGAGAAGAGGAGAGCGGAGATACTCATAGTCCCAGCGGAGAGCCCCATAGGGGAGAAACTGAAGCCGCTCGGGGGCGTCATAGCGATCCTGAGGTTCCCACTGCCGCCCCGTGAGCCAGGCTAGCTCCCTGAGGATATGAGAGTCGTAGTCGATTTCACGCCCGGCATCCCCCTGATCTTAGTTACGACCTCATCGAGCTCTTTGAGGTTGCCCACCACTATCTTAGCGACGATGTCATACTCGCCGTAGGTAACGTGGACCTCCTTAACGGCTGGGATCTCCTCCTTTATCCTCCTCGCCACGTCATACTCCATACCCAACTCGATAATCATTAGTATGAACGCCGTGACGCCCTGCTCTCCGGGCAAGACCCGCGCACCACAGCCAGGCACACGCTGAGGCTCCCTATTAAAGAGGATCCCCTAGCCCATGGGTATGGCTGGCCGCCGGCGTGTGAGGAGCGATCTCGGCGCTAGCCGCCCCCTGGGGCGGTGGTGTGCCCGGGCCGGCGCTACCGACGCCGGCGCCTCTGCTGCTGTCACCGCTCCAGCTGCAAGCGGCTGGCAGCCCGCGGTCCTGCGATGCACCTTGCAGCCTTGGGGGTCGTTAGTAACGTATTCTGAAGTCGCTGAACTCGCCCCTGTAGTCCTGGAATTCAACGTGGGCCTCGAGCACCCTCGCGTAGCGTGGGCCCCGGAGGCTCCAGCATATGACTCTCTCGACGTCGGCTCTCCTGCCCTCCAGTATGGCTTCGACGCTCTCGCCGTCGGGTAGGTTCCTCACCCACCCTCTCACGTTGTGCTCGTCGGCCACCCTCTTCATGTTGGCCCTGAAGAAGACCCCCTGGACTACACCCCTCACTATCAGGTGGGCCCTCACCAGCTCCTCGGCCCTAGGGTCGCCCTCCACTGCTACCACCCAGTATCTCCAGGACTCTCCTGAGCGTCGCCTGCTCGGGGGAGGATATCACCGTTCCCACCCTCTCGACGCCCTCGAGGCTGGAGTCGAGGGGCTCTCCGTCCTCCCCCACGATGCTCCCCCCGCACTCGATTGTGAGGCCGAGGCTGGCAGCCACGTCGACGTTACGCAGCTTCCCCCTCAGGTCGAGGAAGACCTTAGCCCTACCCAGGGCGGTGTAGGCCAGCTCAAGCGCCGCGCTGCCCAGGCTCCTAACCTTCAGGCCCCCGAGGCTCCTGGTGATGTCGGCCAGCGCCATGGCTGCGTCGGGCCTCTCAACGTAGACGAATATGATGCCCGCAGGCTCTTCGAGGGGGTTCACGCGCATGGCCCCCTCATAGCACCCCGAGCCCCTCGAGAAGCTCAGGGGTGACCCCCAGAACACGGGAGCCACAACCCCGGCAACGACGTCCCTCAGCCTCCGCGAGCCGCTCGGAGCCACGGCTATGGAGACGCTTGACCAGGGGATGCAGTTACGATAGTTAGTGCTGCCGTCCAGGGGATCCACTATGAAGGTGGGCCCCTCACCCCCCAGCTCGACGAGGCCCCTCTCCTCGGTTACGACCCTGCCGCCCATCCCCTCAGCCCTCAGAGCGTCTATAATGTACTCCTCCGACTCTAGGTCAGCTCTGATGGTCTCCCCCCTGACTACCCGCGTGTGCGACTCCACGCAGCTGAGGTCCCTAAGGA
>JALWEW010000154.1 GCA_027039295.1 Acidilobaceae archaeon | reverse complement strand
CGGTGGGGCTACTCGACGCTCTGAGCCTGGTGCCACTCGCCATCCTAGTCGGCTTCGCCTTCTTCGCCTATGCAGTCAAGACGCAGCTCCGGGGCCAGTGGCTCTGGCTCCGGAGCTGGGGGGACAGGCTCAACTTCTACCTCTGGCCCTCGGCGCCCGGCAACGTGGTCCGCCTCGTGGACGAGCACGGCAGGCACCTGCTGTTCTTCGACGCCCCCGTCCTGCCGGAGCGCGAGGGGAGCGTGATCGTCGAGACCCCGATCGGGTGGCTCAGGAGCCCCCTCAAGGCGAGTAGTGCCAGGGCGATAACGGACATCCACGGGCGCCCCGGCCCCTACGAACTCGCCCTGAGAGCAGCCGCGGGGCTCGGGGCGGCATGGGCGTTCTACTACTACACGGGCGTGATACTCGCCAACATGGGGTTCCTGCAGCTTGACTCCACATTCGCTATAGTCGCCATGCTACTCCTGGTCTATCCGATGGTGTGGTGGAGCGTCGCATCTAGGACGAGCACTGAGTACTGGGCCTTCGCCTGGGCCGGGCTGGCGCCGCCGTTCATCTACGCCGAGCCGCTCGTGGGCGACACGATCAGCCCCATGGAGTACACCCGAATCAAGAACAGGCCGGTCGTGATCAGGGTCACCAGGTACGCCCGCGAGGCCCTCGAAGAGGTCAAGCGGAGCCTAGGCCTCGGCCGTGGGAAGAGCGGCAAGGCTGACACCACGGCCGCGGCCGTCCTAGGCATAGCGGAGCTCTACGAGCTACTCATAAGGAAGGCAGCAGACATCAAGGCCCGCGCCACGAGGGTAAACGAGCTACTCGGAAGCTTCCGGGGCCTCGAAATACGGGCCGGAAAGATAACCATAGGCAAGGTAGCCCTCTACGCCCTCTTCTTCGCGATAGGCGTCTTCGTCGGCTTCGCCCTGGGCGGCGGGGGCCTGGTAATCGGGCCCCCGGCCACGCAGGCGGGTATGGCGCAGGTGCCTGGCAACGCGACGCATACCATCGTGCACGTCATAACGCCGCATACCAACACCACAGCCCACATACCAAGCCACACCGTGCCGGGCCACGCTCCAGCGCATACCATGCATGGCGGGGGTGGGTAGCGTGAGCAAGGCGGCCCTGGGCATGCTGGGCCTGGTGCTGGTGAGCCTCGCGACGCTGCTACAGATGTTCGTGGACTGGCACCAGGAGTCGGTGAGCCAGCAGGTGGACCCCTACGTGAAGGCGGGGATCCTAGGCGCTGGCCTGCTGAGCCTGCTGGCCGTGCTCCTAGGCATCAGGGCGGCCGGGGCCCGCCGGTAGCCCATGCTTTTTCTCTATATTCGAGTCTGGGGGGTGAGCCTGGTGCCCGGGAAGAGGAAGGGGAGCCGGAAGGGTAGAGCCGGGGGCCGCGGCCCCCGCGTGCTGCGGGCCGCCTCGCACCAGACTGGGTCGAGCGACCCCGTTAGGGACAGGCGGTACCACGCGCTGCCGCCGGGGAAGAGGGTGTCCAGGTCTGGCAGGGTCTACTACGAGTACCGCAGGAACAGGAGCGACCTGACTCCCGACGAGCTGCCCCCAGCCGCGAGGAGCAGGGGGAAGAGGAAGAGGGGCCGCTAGCCTTGGCCTGGATAGTCTTCCTCGCCGTCCTAATCGACTTCTCCACCACGATCCTCGGCCTCAAGCTCGGCCTGGCGGAGAGGGGCCTCGTGGCGGCCAGGCTACTACCGGTAACCGGCGTCGCATACTTCGCCGTAGAGGCCGCCGTCGTCTACGGGCTACACTACACTCTGAGGAGAGCCGGGCTCGACAGCCAGCAGGCAGCCCTAGCAGCAAGCGTGGGGCCCTGGCTCGCCGGGTGGCACAACCTCGCCGTCATCCTGAGGCTGGCGTTTGGGGTGTAGGCCCGTGGGCAGGTGCCGCGCCGCCTACTGTTACGTGAACGCTAACCTGCTGGTGGGCCTGGACCGCCGGGACCCCCGGGCCCTCAGGTTCGCCGCGGAGAATGCCGGCTGCCTCTACACGGTGGCGAACGTTGTGGGGGACGAGGTCCCCGGCGCCCGCCGCATAGCCGGGCGTTACGGTATCCAGTACAGGGTGGCCAGCCGGGGCGTGATGGAGCGCTTCGCCCGGGCCGCGGCCCGTCTCCTCGGGGCGCTGGGGTCTAGGTACACGCTCTCCCCCAACGACCTCAAGGACATAGACCACATAGCGATGGCGCTGGCGACCGGCGCCCGGTACTTCGTCACGAGCGAGGCCAAGCTGTGCAGGTGGATAGAGGAGTCCAGGGATATAACCGGGGGGCTGCGCTGCGTGGACTGGAGAACGGGGTCCTGCAATGGTCTCACAGAAAGAGATAAGGCGGGCGAGGCTAGAGGCCATGAAGAGAAGCGGGGCCCTCGAGCTCCTAGAGGCGAGGCTAGAGGCCCTAAGGGCGGGCGTCGACCCCGCCGTGGTGGCCCGCGTCACAGCCGACTACTACGCGGGGAGACTCACCCCAGCCAAGGCCGCCCGCCTGCTGCGCAGACTCGCAAGCCGCAGCGACGGGGAGCGGGGGAGATAAGCAGCCGCCCGAGGCGTAAGGGGAAGGGGGGAGCCCGGCGATGACCCCCGCAGCCCAGGTTAGCCCCCAGCTCGCCTGGCTCCTGGGCCTGCTCTCGATGCTGGCCGTGTTCCTATGGTTCTCGCGCAGCCACGGGCTGCGGGCAGCATTCCTACTAGCACTCGTGTGGGGTAAGGTGCTCGCGGGCGTGTTCTGGGTGCTGCATATCGATATGCCGCTATTCACCGTGTACAGATACGTCAAGGGCTACGGCTACTACTCGCTGTTCACCGTCTCCGCGAACATGCTGATCTTCATCTCATTCCTAACGACCACACTCCTAACCCTCGCCTGGCCCGAGATAGAGCGCGAGCTGGGCCTCAGGGGCATAGACATCCTGGGCAGGACGGGGAAGAAGCGCTAGCCCCCGTCCTGTCATTATATTATGATTAATATTATGATTAATAGGATAGTAGGCCCGTGGTACCGGCTGGTACCATTTGGTACTGCTTGGGGCCCTTCTAGTACTACGCGGTACCAGGGTAGTACCAGGCTTAACCGGGGGGTTGAACCAAGCGGGGGACCCCCCACCGGGGCCCCGGTGGGGCGGCGGAGAAGGCTATACCGCTTCACACGTGGAAACACACTCCAACCCCCAGCCCCACGCATCCACCAGACGGGGGTGAGGTAAGGTGGGCTGCGAGCGTGAGGCTATCCTTAGGTTGCTTGTTAAGCTGAAGCGTGACCTGGCTAGGGATCTGGCGGGGTGGCCCGAGGCCCGGCGGCGGGCCCTAGAGAGGCTAGCCGTGTACCAGGCGGAGCTAGAGGAGCTACTAGCAGACGAGCCAACCTATGGCAAATGAGGGGTGTTTTAGAGTTGAAGAGTATATATGTTTTAATTATCTGGTTGCTCGCGGCGCCCGTGCTCCTTATTACTCTAGCCCCTATTCTGGGTCTCTGGCCCGCCGTGCTCCTCATTAATGCCGCGGCTCTCGGTGTTTCCATTACGATAGTTAGCTTGGAGAAACCCTTTCACGTCCCCGATAAATCCCGTATAGCTGTCTATACTAGTATGAACTATCCACAGGATCGCTATTGGGAAAAGCAGCGAGAGTAGCAGGTACAGGAACGCGGCCTGCCAGTCCACGGGCTCCGCCATCACGCCTAACGCTAGGTAGAGTCCGCCAAAGATTACAGCTACAATAGCAATTCTTGCCTGTCTATTCTTTTCGTGCACCACATCATTGCAATCATAGCTGACATATTTGCAATACTCCAGGAGCCCGCCTGCCGGTTTTACATGCTTCAAATAAGAGACCATGCTCCGGCATTCTTCGTGTAGATCCGCTAGCTTACTTAGTTGCATTATCACGTACACGAGAACGGGAATACCCACAGACCCGAAGTAGAACACTATAAGCGCTAGAGCCTCGGCGCCAGTTAGAACGTTCTCGCCCAAGATTACACCCTTCTTTATTCGGGATACGGCATCCCGAATAAAGAATTCAAATACCCCGGCATATATGTATTATGCGGGTGCTCTGGGTGAGGCTCGTCTTCAAGAGTGGGAGCATTGAGAAGTTCCTCACAGTGTTTATAGAGGAGAGGCGCGCCGAGCTCCCACAGCACGTTATAATAGACGTTGCGGGGAGCGGCGCGTACTATCAGGCGCTCGGCCACCTGAGGAGCCTTGGCCTCGTAGAGGAGACTCGGTGCTTCAGCGAGGAGAAGCAGATGGTGGTCAAGTGCGTGAGGCTCACCGAGAAGGGCAGGCAGGTCGTGGAGCATCTCAGGGAGATACGCCGGATAGCTCTAGGAGACGCCGATGCAGCCTAACCTTCCTGCCACGATAGATGTAGACCACGCCCTTCTGGCGGAGCTCCGCCAGGCACTCCTGCACCCTGAAGGGGCTGACATAACTACTACCACTCCACTCCTCGAGGGCCCTAGCGAGCGAGTCAGCGAGGCTCCCTGGCCCCGCCTCGAAGTATGTCTTGCCTCTCTCGAGGGTTAGGTGTGCTAGGAACTCGACTATATCGAGGCAATCACTATCGCCCGCCCACTCTTCTGCCAGCTTCCTAATGCGGGATTTGGAATAAAGTATTGATTCTTCTTTATTCAGCTTTATTCGGTATACCGAACGCAGAAGCGAGTTAAAGTATTGGTGGTGCTCGCGCACGTACTCCAGGCCATGCTGGGTAAGGGCCCAGAGGTCGCCGTTCTTAGCGGTGAGGCCCCGCCTCTTGTAATAGTGGAGATACGCGTTCACTTCGCTCGCGTAGAGCCCGAGCTCTCGGGCGAGCTCCACGCTCGTGCGGGGGGCCTCGAGTAGTAGTAGTAATAACCGTGCGGTCACCGGGCTGGTGACTACCCTCTTCATTCCTAACTCCGGATTTGGAATAAGGAAGTAAGAGATATAAAAGCGTATTGCCGGATTCCAAAACCGGAAAACTTTTATACTTCCCGCTTCCAAACTAGGAACTTAGAACAGGGGCGTGTGAGGTGTGTGAGGTGGAGCGTCTCTCGGTGCGTGAGGTTAGGGTCCTCGTGGCCCTCGGGGCCCGGGGGCCTGCTGGCCTGACCGAGCTCTCCCGGGAGCTCGGGATACCCCCGAGCAGCCTCTACGGGCTCCTCACCAAGCTCCAGGCCCTAGGCCTAGTCGCTAGGGATGAGGCCAAGCAGTACGTGCTCACCGGCAAGGGCAGGGAAGCCATCGAGCGCGTCAAGGCAATCCTGGAGCCTGTGGGGTAGGGGGTGGCTGGTGGTGGCTGCGGAGTCTGTTGTTGAGGAGCTGCGGGCTAGGCTCGAGGCCGTGAAGCGGGAGCGCGAGCGCCGGGCGAGGCTGGCCAGGGAGCTCTACCGGGCAGCGGGCAGGGCCAGGCTCTGGAGCCTCGCCGGGCT
Organism: Acidilobaceae archaeon; assembly: GCA_027039295.1. Lineage (GTDB taxonomy): Archaea > Thermoproteota > Thermoprotei_A > Sulfolobales > Acidilobaceae > Calypsonella. The sequence goes on along the minus strand of JALWEW010000154.1, from coordinate 612 downwards.
CGGCGAGTGCTCGCCGAAGCGCTACGGCAACTGGTGCGAGGCCACCGTCGAGCTGCCGGGCGGGGAGACCCTGCTGCTGGGCCTCGACACGTGGAACGGCTTCGTCGTCATACGCCTGGGCAGCGAGGGGCTCCTCGTAACCGAGGGCGCGACAGAGGACGACTTCCACATGTACCTCAAGGACCTGAGCCTAGGCGAGAGGGCCCTCGAGCTCATACGCCAGCTAGCCGAGACCCCCCTACCCGAGCTCGCCGACCTAGCCTGCGAGGCCCGCGTCCTAGGCGCCGAGGACGTCGTCGAGAAGGCGATCGAGGAGATGACAAGGCACGGCTACCGCAGGGGGTGGCCCCGCAATGGCTAGCGAGGCCGTGGGCAGCCGGGAGCTGGCGCTCTGGCTCCAGGAGCGGATAGCCCAGCTAGAAGAAGAGCTATCTTACCTCAAGGCACTGCTGGCGGTGCTCACTGGTAGCCAGGATGGCGGGGCGGACCCCAGGCGGGCTAGGCCGGGCGAGAGGGTTGAGGAAGTCAAGGTGGGCAGGCGCAGGGTAGCGAGGGTCTTCAAGGGCGAGGACTACGTGAGGCTCGCGCCCCTGGAGCCCCCGGCCCTACCAC
>JALWEW010000153.1 GCA_027039295.1 Acidilobaceae archaeon | reverse complement strand
CACTCTGAAATCTTTATCTCTTGTTACCAGCCTTTCTCCTCTGTTAAGTGCTATGGAAGCTATTAGTAAGTCGGCAAATGCTTGAGGACTTCCTTTCTTTAATAGTTGCAGTTGGAGTTTATGAGCGGTGAGATAATCTTGCTCTACGGGGAATATAACGTTGCCTCGGAAGTGCTTGTAGTACACTATACGAGGGTATTCCACAAGAGTCACGACGGTTATATCCTCGATTATGAGCTTCCTCTCGCGGACCAGGTCTATCACGACATTGGTATCTAGTATTGTCAAGGTAGCCGCTCCCTCTCGCGTCTACGCAACTCTTCTATATCGTATTCTCCCGCCTCAATGTCCTCTAGTAGCTGCTCTCTCTTCACGCCAAGCTTCGCCCTAATCTCTTCGATACTAATCCGACCCCAGAGCCTCGCTATCACCTCCTCTATAACTTTCCGGGCCTCCTCCTCTGAGACCCACGGGGGTAGACTAACCGTGATGGTTTTTGGTTTACTACTCACCGTTATCACCGCTCCACCAGTAAGCGTCCGCTTAGACCCTAAAAGGAGTTCCCGAACACTCACCTAAATGGAGCCGTTTATCCTACGCATTTCTTTGCTTCATAATAGAAAGATGCATCTGAAGAAACTATGCTGACGTGCATTAGGTGCCGCGTTTAACCTCCAAGACGTTTATCCGGCTTGGAATAGTCTCGCCCTACTCTCTTACTAGAACCTTAGGCACTAGTACGTTAGAGAAGAGTTCTCTTGCAACCCAAGCCTGCCAATATTAGAGAGTGCTGTCAGTACGCTAGCATCGACTATAGCCTTCACAAAATCTAGCCCCCCCTTGCCTTCTACGAGCATTCTCACAGTCTCCATATCATTCTCAAACTCCTCGAGGTCATAGTTTACGGTACTCTTCTGGAACGCAGCTCGTAGAGAAACTCCCTGAGACTTAACCCAGCTAGCTCAGCAGTCTTCCCCAGCGAAACCCTCCCCTCACGGTAGAGCTCAAGTGCCACTAGCAGCCTTAGCTCCTCCTCGACGCTACGCGGTCTCACGAGCTCAGCTAGCTCACTGGGAATCCTTATCTTAACCTCGACTTGCCTGGTCACAGTCAGCCCCTATCTTTGATAAGTGTGGTAATGGAGTCTAATTAGCATGCTGGCCTATTATGTTCTAAGAGCATGAAGGGTGGCCCTCCCTAGACCCAGCCTTTGCTGCCGTACTTCTCTGTGAGCTCCTTGTTCTTGTGGAGCTGGCGGGCTAGCTCCTCCCTCCCCACCGGCTCGCGGACACCCACCTCTACGCCCCCCATAATGTATCTGCCGGGCTCCACCACCTTGGGGGGCTCATCCATGCTCGGTAGACCCTAGCCCTAGCCTTAACCGCATCCAACTTCAACCTCCAGTACACCCACAATGCCCCGATCGAGCCGCTCCAGCTTCTCTAGCGCCTCCGGAACCTCCTCGAGGTACAGCTCCAGCGCCTCCTGGAGATTCTCTATTGCCTCCTCGACTGTCTTACCCTGGTTAGTGACTCCTGTAGCAACCTCTCTAGCCACATACATATCCTCCTCGCGCCAAACAACGACTCTTACACGCATCCCAGGATGCCCCTTAAAGCCGTAATATCGCTCTCAGAATATAATCCTTGGCAGCCCGTAGACGTTTTCGGTTTGCGTTAATAAATATCTTCTTGGACATTACATTCTGCACAAACGTTTCAGCCATCCATCGCTTTTTGAAATACCCCTATTCGTATCTCTGGCCCTGTTAACTTGTGGTCGCGGGTTCGAATCCCGCCGGCGGCTCCAAAACCCTGTGAATGGATCTACTTCAGCTATGAGGCATTGAGGCTTCTACAGGGACTTGATCCAAGGCACATTAACAGGCACCAAGTTAGGGGGGTATGCTAAAAAGGCATAGCCTGGTGCTACCAAAGTACATGAGAAAAATTGCATGGAGAGTAATGGTTAAGGTGATGCCTAGGGAAGTAGCTAGGGTTATTCAGGATGGGTTTGGGGAGCTAAGGGTGAGCGAGGCACGCTACGAAGACCTGCTAGAAGAAGCTGATGAAGCGTATCCAGCATACTTGAAGCAGAAGGGGCCCCGCTATTACCGTCTATAAGCAGAGCCTAGAGAAGACCGTCTACGGCATCTAGGCTTACCCTATCCGCCTTCGAAACCTCTCGTATATCTCGTCCCGGTGCCCCACTGCGACTATGTAGACCGTGTCCCGGGCTGGCACGTAACAGTAGATGAGGCGGTAGTCCCCCCTCCGGAGCTTGAAGCAGTATAGCCCACGAAGGCTCGCTGGGAGGCGGAGCCTTTCACCCAGGAAGGGGTTCTCCTCGAGCTCCCCGACAACCTCCAGAACCCACTCGACAACCTCCCTTGGCAGCCGCTTGAGGTCACGCTTCGCAGAGCCCTCGATGCGGACCTTAGGCAATCCCGTAGAACCCCCTAGGCGCCCGGGACAAGGGTAGCCCGGCGGGGCTACGCCTTCCCCTCCTCCTTCTCGCGTAGAACCTCCACGACGGCCTCCCTGGCCGGCTCTGTCTCCCGGTCTAGGAGTATGTTTAGTATCCTCCCCGCCAGCTCCCTGCGGAACTCCTCCTTATACGTGCCCTCATCGTCCCCCTCGGGGACCTCAACCTCAACCGTAACCCTGACCCGAGACTCCCCTGCAGGCACAGTAAACCACCCACCGATTACCCGGGGACAACCACCGCTTCACCACTCACCTCATCATCACTCAACGGTGGCTCACGCATCTCCATTGCATCTGTGTACGTATCTACGTACTGAGGCTTATTAACTGTATGCGCCTGATATTAGGTTAACTTCCTCGGTGCCGCAGAATCCCCCATGGTCCCACGCGTAGTATCACTTGTTCGGGTCCCCTGCTAATCCATGAAGAGTGCATGCATACTTCCTGTAACTCTTCAACCCTCCTCACCGTCTGCGGCGTAGAGCCTTAGATGGCTGGTAGGAGACATAAGCCTATACCACTACTGCCATCCACCTTGATCATGCAGTCGCTGGACTGTAGTTGCCTTCTCTGCTCCCAATCCTGCCCCACAACCCACCATAGCTCCTGGCGACCACCAAGGGGATGCTACAGTAACCTGGGCCTCGTGGAGTGAGTATACTACAAGCCTTAACGATAAGGAGCACAGGGAGGCCATAAGGATAGCTCAGAAACTCATCGAAACTCATCAGGGAAACCTGTCACAGCCACCAAGTCGCCAGGAGGCTCTACTACCTACTACGGCAGAAAGAGCTAGTATGGAATGCGAAAAAGAAGAGGAGGTCTACACGGTCAAAGTATACTACTACCCTGACGGCGATGTAGGGCTGCAAGTGCTCGACGAGACCCTAGTGAATATGAGGCAAGGCTTATCCGAATGTACCATGCTGCTTCTATTTATGAGGGAGGGACCTCTATGGTGACGAGCAGCGTGTACCGCTGCACCCTGCTGATAGGCATTGCCCTCGCCTTCGCTGTTCTCATCGGCTTGTGTGTCAAGAAGAGGAGCCACGTCTACTATACTATAGGGGGCTGCGGGCTTAGGCCTCGCTGCACTCGAGCTAGTATATCCCGGGGCCTTCAGCACCGCCGCCATAGCGGCCGACCTAGCGCTCATACCGGTCGCCGTCTGGGCTGCGGTTCAGTACGACAGGGGGAGGCTGAATAGCTACTCCCAGGGTCTCGTAGCAGTAGTGGTCGCCATAATCCTCCTGACGGGGGTCTCGATGAGCCTCGCCCCCCGCGACCTCTATGATATAATGCTCGGAGCCGGGATCCTAGCGGCGTACCTGGTCCTAGGGGCCCTCTACTACCAGGCAAGGAGGAGGGGCCTCCGCCTGGCAGACCTCAACCTGTGCTCCACAGCCGACAGGAGGATCCTCTACGCATCAATGGCTGTAGGCCTCCTAATCCCAGTCATACTAGGAGGTATCATCTACGCTCCCCTAGCCTACATGCACCGGGCAAAGCTAGGCCATAGCCTAGCCGGAGACGAAGTCATCGGCTGGATCATTATCGCCTCGAGCATCTACACAATCTACCGGCTGATGGAGTGGAGCGTAGAGAGATGCCTAGCCCTGAGGATGAGTGGAGCATAGCGACTTCGACCCAATGCACTCCATCTATGGAGGGGGCTGCTCGCTATCTCTTGGCTAGGGCTGCGGCGATGGCTACGGCGATTATTGCCGCGGCGGCTCCCAGCACTATGCTTGCCTTGGGGTGTTGCCGCTCCTCGTGGAGGGTGGTCCTAGGCTTTCCCGGATGCTGTGCCGGGGTGTTGCTTGTGGTGGAGGTCTGCATTGGCCCTGTGGGCTTCTTTAGGCCGAGGTCGTCCTCTGCTACTAGCTTGAGCGCCAGCTGGCCCCCATAGGTTAGTGCTAGTGGTACCCCATCGGTTCGCCAGTAGGCTTTGACTGGGGCTTCTAGGTCTAGTGCTCTCGGGTCTTTGAGGGTTACCTGGACTGCCTGGTAGCCCATGTAGCTGGTCCTGTTTATGGCGAGTAGTGTAGAGTTGTATGGGGCCGTGCACTCCACGGCTTCCACTGCGCCTTTGTCGGTGAGGGCCTCCTCGACTACGTTCACATGGCCCATGCTGGCTATCTTGTCTAGGTTCTCGATTAGGGACTGGGGCAGGGGGAGTAGGAGGTGATGCTCCCCGCCGACGAGCAGCCTGGCGAGGAGGACCGCCCTAGCCGCCGGGCTAGAGCTACATATCCTAGCGTCGAGGCCAGAGTCCTCCCCGTAGAATATGGTGAGCGTGTTACTCGCAGCCTCATAGCTTATGATGAGCGAGACGGGATGGCCCACTCCAGCCCAGTCGTCCCCTGTATCCTCTATTATGACGCTTGTGGAATTATAGAGGTAGAGTAACACGCCAGCGCGTGCATCCGTGTCAGCACCAGGGGCTGCGTAGACCAGTACCTTACCCCTCACTAGGGGCACTTCCGCATGGGCGATAATAGATGCTACCAAACTCGCCAGGAGGGTGGCCGCGAGTACCAAGCCCGCGAGTCTAGCCAAGCGCATAGCCACAGGCGGCTCACCGCAGACCCCCATGCTACCGCCCTCATAAAGCTGCTGGAACTGCCCCCCACATTGAGGAGCCCCGGAAGGCCGGAAGCCCCCCGGCCTCGGCTACGCTCTTCAAGGCACCTAGGTTACCCCGGGGGTGTTCGCATGACTACTTCTCTCCGTGAAGCAGGAGGAGGCCGCAGTTGCCCGCGTAGCCCGAGATGCATCCTCGGCACTATGGATCCCTACCACTTACCTCACGCAGGTCTCGAGAGCCCCTCGGCCTAGGGTAGGGCCAGGCCATGGTGGCAGGCATGGCCGTGCCCGAGAGGAGGATACCCCTACTCGTCAAGGTAGACAAGCTAGACAAGAAGACCTCCATGCAGGGGGCGGCCCAGCCCTCTAATAGGGGCTCCTAGTGGATTGGTGGGCCTGGTGTGCGCTGGTAATGGGTGTGTGGGTCGAGCTGCCTAGGAGCGTTGTGGAGAGGGCTAGGCGGGAGGCCGAGAGGCTGGGGGTCACGCTGGGCGAGTACATAGCCGATAGGCTCCTAGCCGATGCCGACCCACCGGTAAGGGCCGAGGGCTACGCCCTAGCGGCTAGCGAGCTGCTCGGCCAAGCCCGCCGCGCCCTTTCCAACGGTGACCTGAGGGCCTCGGCCGGGGCGGCCTGGGGGGCCGCGGCTCTAGCCCTTAGGGCCCACGCCGCCTCGAGGGGGCAGAGCCTCGACTCGGACGGCCTATGGAGGTACACGAGGAGGCTCTCAGCCGAGCTGGGGGAGTGGGTGTGCGACGCCTGGGCCCACGCCGTGGCTATGAGGCACTGCTTCCTCGAGGGCGGCTGCACGCACTGGCACGTGGAGAGGGCCCTAGGCTACATTGAGAGGCTGGTCTCCCACGCCGCCCCCACGGGCGGGGAGGGCGCCTGAGGGCCCGGGTCATTCTAGGTGTTCTAGAAGGTTTGCAGGCCCACCTGGTCGAGGCCAGCATCTAACCCTATAAGCCCTCCACCCCCCGGGAAGGCCCCACGT
>JALWEW010000152.1 GCA_027039295.1 Acidilobaceae archaeon | reverse complement strand
CCAAACACTATCCTACCATAAGGGCCCTGCACATATATGTAGCTCCCCCTTCATAGATGCCCCATGGCAACGCGCCCTGGGGCGTGAGGGCGCCGCCCACTAGTGTGCGAGGGTGTTAGGAGTGTCAAGCGGTGTGGAGACGATATACCACGACGTGGTGATCCTGGGGAGCGGTATAGCGGGGCTCAGGGCGGCCGTCGAGATTAAGAGGAAGTACGGAGACAAGGTCGACGTTGGCATTATAAGCAAGCTGCAGCTAATGAGGAGCCACAGTGTCTCAGCCGAGGGCGGCACTGCCGCCGTGCTCTACCCCGACGAGGGCGACAGCTTCGCCCTCCACGCCTGGGACACCGTGAAGGGCAGTGACTTCCTCGCCGATCAGGATGTGGTGTGGAAGTTCGTGAAGCTGATGCCAATGGAGATACTACTCCTAGACCACTGGGGGCTCCCTTGGAATAGGAGGCCCGACGGCAGGATAGCGCAGAGGCCCTTCGGCGGCCACAGCTTCCCCAGGGCAACCTTCGCTGCGGATAAGACCGGCTTCTTCGAGATGCAGACCCTCTACAATAAGCTCCTCCAGTACGATGGCTGGGAGAGGTATGACGAGTGGTTCATAACCAACATCGTAGTGGAGGACGGCGCCTACAAGGGTGTCTACGCTATAAACCTCAGGGAGGGCAAGCTCTACCTATTCAAGAGCAAGGCCGCGATAATAGCGATGGGAGGCGGTGGGAGGCTATACAACTTCACTACCTACGCCCACACCGTTACGGGCGATGCGTACGCCGTGGCGTTCAGGGCCGGGGTGCCCCTCAAGGACATGGAGTTCGTCCAGTTCCACCCCACGGGCCTGGTGCCGAGCGGGATCCTGATAACGGAGGGCGCCAGGGGAGAGGGCGGCTACCTACTCAACAATAAGGGCGAGAGGTTCATGCTCCGCCAGGAGTGTGCGCCAACGAAGGGCGAGCTGGCCCCGAGGGATATAGTGTCGAGGTGTATGATGAGGGAGATACTGGAGGGCAGGGGGTTCGTGCACGAGGAGAGCGGCCTCGGCTACGTCCTGCTAGACCTCCGCCACCTAGGCGAGGAGAAGCTGAATGAGAGGCTCCCCGCCGTCAGGGAGATAGCTATACGCTACGCCGGCATAGACCCGGCCGAGGAGCCGATACCCGTGAGGCCCGCGGCCCACTACACGATGGGCGGTATACACACGGACGGCAACTATAGGGTCCTCGACACCGAGGGCCGCTGGATCAGGGGACTATTCGCAGCAGGCGAGGCCGCGTGCGCGAGCGTGCACGGCGCCAACAGGCTCGGAACCAACAGTACGGCTGAGTGCCTTGTGAGCGGTAGGATAACCGGGCTCCTAGCGGCTGAGTACGCCCTGAGGGTGAAGGAGAGCGACGTGACCGGCCCGAGCCCTGAGAGGACTAAGCGCGAGGAGGAGTGGGTCTGGGGCCTGCTGAGCAGGGAGAGCGGCACGCCCAGCTACGAGATAAAGAGGGAGGTCAGGAACGTAATGGGTAAGTACTTCTACGTCTTCAGGGATGGCGATGGGATGCAGGAGGGCCTAGCCAAGATACTGGAGCTCAGGAAGAAGTTCAGGGAGAGCGTGTACGTCGAGGACAAGGACCCCATATACAACACCGACCTGACGGCGGCCATCGAGACCGCTAACCTCCTAGACGTTGCCCTAGTCGTGGCGAAGCTGGCCCTCAACAGGACCGAGAGCAGGGGCGCCCACTACAGGTTCGACTACCCCAAGAGGGACGATGAGAACTGGCTCAAGCACAGCCTCGCCGTTAGGTATGGTGAGGACGACGTCTCGATAAGCTACTGGCCAGTCGCCGTCACCACATGGAGGCCCGTGGAGAGGAAGTACTAGCCCGGGGTGATGGTCTTGTCTCGTGGGGCTAAGGCGAGGCTCAAGGAGAACAGGCCCGGCCTGCTCCGGGCCAGCCTGAACCCCTGGCTCGTCCGGGTGGAGGACCACCCGGAGA
>JALWEW010000151.1 GCA_027039295.1 Acidilobaceae archaeon | reverse complement strand
GGGCTGGGTGGTCTTATTGGTTAGGGTGCTGGACCTCACGAGGCTCTACCCTGGGGGGGTCGCCACCAGGATCCTCCTCGACCTAGGCTTCGAGGTAGTGAAGGTCGAGGATACGGGGGCGGGGGACTACCTGAGGGATATATCGCCCCTGCTGTTTGAGATGCTGAACTCCGGGAAGAAGAGCGTCTCCATAAACCTGAAGACCCGGGAGGGCCGGGAGGCCTTCTATAGGCTCGCGGCCAGGAGCGACGTGGTAGTCGAGGGCTTCAGGCCCGGCGTAGCGGAGAGGCTGGGCGTGGGCTACGAGAACCTCAGGAGGCTCAACCCCAGGCTGGTGTATTGCTCGATAAACGGCTACGGCAGCCGGGGCCCCTACGCCGGGCTGCCGGGCCACGACTTGAATTATGTCTCGGTAGCCGGCCACCTCGACCCAGACCTCTACCCCGGCGAGCCCCGGGTCCCGGTGGTGCAGGTGGCCGACGTGGGCTCGGCCCTCCTATGCGTCATCGGCATCCTAGAGCTACTCAGGAGGGGCACGGGCGGCAGGGTGGAGGTACCCATGGTGGAGGCCGCCCTCCTATTCAACACGCTAAACATAGCCATGAATACCGAGGCGGGCGACGCCACCCTCACGGGGAAGTACCCCTTCTACAACGTCTACAAGTGCAGGGACGGCTACATAACAATCGGGGCCCTCGAGGAGAAGTTCTGGGAAAACCTCTGCAGAGCACTAGGCAGGGACGACCTGAGGGGCAGGCAGCTAGACCCCAAGGCCACCCGGGAACTCGCCGCGGAACTCTCAAGGTACACCTGCAGGGAGGCACTCGAGAAGCTATGGGCCCACGACGTCCCAGCCGCCCCAGCCAACAAGATAGAAGACCTACCCAGGGACCCCCACCTAGCGGCGAGGGGCTACAGGCCAGGCCGCCTCCTAGAACCAATAATCATAGACGGCACCCGACCCCACACCCCAGGAAAAGCCCCCAGGAGGGGAGAGCACACTCGCGAGATACTACTAGAGCTAGGCTACACCGAAGAAGAGATCGAGGAACTCAAGAAGAAAGGCGCAATCCACTACTAGACAAAGCCGCCCCCACCGCTGCAGAGGGGAAAGCCCTGGGGGATCCCGCAACTCAGAAATCTACACTGCAGGCCTCATACTCGCCCAGGCCACCAGGGACTCGACTCCCTCCGTCACGAGCCTGGAGAGGCCCACCCGCCTCTTGGAGAATTGCAGTATCTCGACTCCTACGACTTCCCCTTCCCTATTGTAGTCAACTATTATGCCCTCGGCTATCTCCTCCGAGTCGGCGATCTCTCCTTCCTTCAACTTCACATAGAGCGCGTCGGCCACTCTATCATACCTAAGCTTGACCTCCACAGGCATAGCCTGGCACCTATAGGCCCCATGCCCGAGTAACAATGATCACCTAACCTTAAGTGCCTAAAGCAGGCCCCCAAAGCCCGGGGCACGGCTTTGACGGAGGACTCCTTTGCAGTTGGAACGGGAGACCTATTGGAGATGCTCTGGAGGCGACGTGCCCCCTACGGGCGCCGCTTGACCGAGTAGGCTGCTGGGGCATGAGGGCCCGAGGGCTAGAGGCCCCCAGGGTGGGTTACTGCGTGGCTCTCTGCCCGCGCTTCCCCGCTAGTGTTAGCATGACTAGCGTGGCGGCTGCGAGGGCGAGTACCACAAGCGCCGTGAGTGTGGAGTTCGGTGTTTTGGTGCCCGTGTGGCTGTGGGGCTGCGTGGTTCTCGATAGAGTAGTGGGTGCCTCTTGTGGGGTCTCTTGTGTTTTCTGCTGTGGGTGCGTGGCCGTGCAGGCTGGTGGTATTGCGGTGTGCCTGAGGGGGTCTCCCGTGCTTGTCCGGAGGTATGTTATTTGGAAGGTGTTGCTCGTGGCTAGTTTTAGGTAGAGGATCCCCGAGGCGGGGTCCCAGTAGTACGAGTCGACTTGGGTGGCCGCGAGTTCTCGGAGGCTGCTGAGGCGCTCTGGCGGGGCTCCCCCT
>JALWEW010000150.1 GCA_027039295.1 Acidilobaceae archaeon | reverse complement strand
TCGTGAATAGCGGGATAAGCGCCGTCTACTACGTCATAGCAATAAGGGAGCTGGCGGCGCCCGAGGAACCCGTGGAGGCGCCTCCCGCGAGCGTGGTCGCGACTCTAACGGCCGCGGCGCTGATAGTGCTAGTAGTGGGCCTAGCAGCCCCCTATCTCTACTCACTAATCATACCCTGAACGGCTCTTTCTACCCTACCACCCGAAACCCTCACTCCTTATCTGACAGCCTTCAAGCTGAACTCAGGTACCCCCCTCCCGGCATTATATTAAGCCCGACCAAGGAGGGGTTCGATTTGGGGAGTCATGGCTGGCCTCGTCGAGGAGATCGTGTGCGGCTCTTCGGGGCCCTCGAGGGCTAGCCGCGTCATAGGGGGCATGATACCCGAGCCTCCCTCATGCGCTCTAGACGAAGCGATGCGCTGGGCCGGCGTGAACCTAGGCGACCCCCACTCTCACCCCGAGGTCCTAGAGGCGGTCAAGCTTGTCGTAGGCTTTGCTTCCCGCTCGGCCCTCGGACACCCCTATCCGGGCTGGGTGACTAGCGGCGCTACCGAGTCTAACATACTAGCCGTGCTACACGCTAGAGAGGAAGGCTACGAGAGGGTGGTCTACTTCCCCAGCGCCCACTACTCGATATCCAAGGCGGCCCGCATAGCCGGGCTCGAGGAAATCGTTGTCAGGGCTATCGACGGGTACGCGCCGGACCTCGCCGCCCTAGAGGCCGTGCTAGAGGAGAACCCGGGCTCCCTCGTCGTGGCCACCCTCGGCACAACCGAGACGGGCTACCTGGATCCCGTAGAGGCCATAGCACGGGTGGCTAGAAGGTACGACTCAATAGTGCACGTGGACGCGGCGTTCACCGGCTCACTCCTCGCCTACCTCGGGAACCCCAAGGCCCCCAGGGCCCTCGACTCTATGGTTAGGACCATGGCTCTCGACATGCATAAGATCCCTGAGGCCCCCATCGGGGTGGGCGTGTTGCTCGCGTATGACGAATCGGTCATAGAGGATCTCTGGTTCGAGGCGCCCTACATACCGGGCGGTAGGCAATTCGGCCTCCTGGGCACGAGGCCCGCGGCACCCCTCATGGCAGCGGCCTTCATAGCCGAGAGACTCGAAAACGCCATGCCCCGCCTCACGGGGGAACTCATGAGGGCCGCCTCGAGGGTCTATGGAGAGCTAGTGGAGGCGGGGCCCTACGGGTCGCCACACCCCCCCGAGAGCCCCGTGGTTTGCCTCACCCACCCGAGGCACTGGAGGATCCACAGGGAGCTGCAGGCTCGAGGCTATAGGGCCTACAGGTGCCCCAGCTTTGGGGGTGTGAGACTGGCGATAATGCCGCACACCCTCGGAGGTGCTCTCGAGGAGTGGCTGGAGTGCCTGAAGATGGTGGCGCGAGGAGCTTCAGACTAGCCCTGCTGAGGTATAGGAGCCTAACAGGCCCCAGCGTTGACGTGGACACGGCAGTCGAGGTCGAGAGGCTCGAGGAGGAGATAGCCTCGAGGGTAAGGGATGAGGCTGGATCCGCCGCGGCCCGGGGGGAGGGCATTAACGCTCTCGCCTCGAGGCTATGGGAGAGCGGCGTGATACAGGATCTCTACGCTCACGCACTGGAGAGGCTGGGCCTAGATGGGGGCGATCCCCTCGAGGCATACGAGAGGCTCCTCGAAGGGGACTACGACTCCTCAGGTGCCCAGGCAATGTTCATAGTCATGCAGGCTATAGCTAGGGCTTACGCCGACGCGCTGCTCGAGAGGGACGGCGTGAAGACCGTCCTAACACATGTGTGCCCCGTATGCGGGGTGGAGTCAGACATAATGGTTGCAGAGCCCGACGGCGGCTACAGCATGATCTGCCCCTTCTGCTATTACAAGTGGCGGCTGCCCGGTAGGGGCCTAGTATGCCCGAGGTGCGGATCCCGCGATAAGTTTTCCCTGGGCCTATACATGGACAAGAGCGACAGGAGGGTAGCATTACTCCACTGCCAGGAGTGCGGCTATACCGCTAGGGTCATAATGGATCCCTCGATAGCGGAGGGTGCCCCCAGGAGTGTGCTGCCCCTCCTAGCACTAGGGGCGGATAGGTTCAGGGGGCTCCTTGGGGAGGGCTAGGGAAGGGCGAGGGCCGGGATGCCCAGCCTCCTCTCTATGTATTTGGCGGTGAAGCGCGCCTCCCTCCCCCTGTAGGCGTCGACAACCACGAGGCCTGGCCTGGCCTCCTCGACGTACTCGATGACCTCCTTGAATGAGGCATGATCGCTGAATGACACGTTAAAGACGTTATCGGAGACCCTCACGACGACGCCGCGGAACTCCATGCCAGTGAGCCTAATATGGACTCCCGACCTCCTCTTCATGGAGCGGAAGCGGTTTGTATGCGCGAAAACCACTACGGGCTCTCCATCAATCACACTATCATAGCCTATGAGTGGCTCCACATTGACCGAGTAGAACTTGGAGGCCACCCTCGCCAGCTGGAGGGTCCTAGGGTCGGCTGCAAACGGTGCTGTGACCCCTCTAAGGCGTAGCTCCACCATGACCTCCTGTAGCTTCCCGTTGAACCCGTAGATGTAGACTGTGCCCCTCCTAAGCCCCTCCTCGACTAGCTCGAGGAGGGCGGCGAGGGCGTCCCACTCCCCCCATCTCCTCTGGCTGGCGGGGCTACCATAGGTTGCATCTATGACGAGCACGTCGAGGCCCTTCATGGGCTCCGTGCCGGGCATCTTGAAGTCTCCCGTATAGCCGACCCTATACCCGGGGCCCTCCACCTCGACCTGGGCGCTCCCGGCTATGTGGCGGGCCTCGTGTAGCGTTATCGTCTCCTCCTCCACCGAGACGGGCCGCTCGTAGGGGAGCGGGAGCCTCTTGTGCTCGGGAACGCTCCTACCCAGGATCTCGAGGAACCTGAAAGTGGTGGGTGTCGCCGCCACGAAAAGGGCCCTTCTAGCGCTGCTAGAGAGGCCCCCTAAGTGGTCGTCGTGCGCGTGAGTCACAACCCTAACGAGGCGCCCCGCGAACCCGTCGGCCTCAACTAGCCTGCCGAGGAGGACCGCGCCTCTCCTCGTAACACTAGCGAGCCTGAGAGCCTCGGCCTGCTCCAAGGGAGCACCGGACCCCCAGGCCCTGGGGGGCTGCCTGGTATAAGGGGTGACACACCTATGCTCAGGGACTCTCAGGGAGGACGACAACTATCGCGCGTGGCCTCTTCATGAACGCTATAACCGCGGCCATGGCCACAGCTACCACGCCCCCACCCAGCAGTATCCGGGTCTTCGGGGTGATCTGTGGGGCACCGCAGGGGGGCTGGCCCCTGATGAAGCGTGTAACGGCGTCGACGTGAATTGTGAAGCCCCTCCCCTCTATGACAGCCTTCACGGCGAGTGGCGTGGAGCCGCTAGCGTCGGCGTAGACCGCGACAGTGCCACCCGTCACCCCGCCGCCGGGGGCGAGGGTGGCTCTCCAGCTGTAGGCGTTGCACTTGTAGACCTCCTGCCCTTGCCCAGTGCTGGGCGCCACCACGAAGACGATGCTCTCGCTCTCGCCTGTGGGCCTCCAGGCTCCACCTGTGGCTGGGGGCTCCTCTACGACGCCCTTAATCAGGGAGACAGCCTTCGAGAGTAGCTGGCTCTCAACGTAGCCCCACAGCGTCGTAGCAGTTATGATTGCTGGAGAAGCGCTTACCACATAGACCCTCTCCAGGCTCCCGCTTTCGAACACCAGTATTAGCCTAGTGTAGACCGTGTACACCCCGAACCTAGCTAGAGGGCCATTGGCCTCGTGTGCTGTAACGTCGGCGTAAACCCAGAGAGTCTCGGGGGTAAGGGCCTCTGCTCGATAGCCTCCCTGGGCGTGCGCGGCAACAGGCGCTAACATTAGGGCTAAGAGAAGAGCCAGAGCCGCCAGTCTGAGATTCCTCACCAGCCGCGGCACCTCGGGGGCCTCGCGGGGCTAGTGCTGCTTTGAGTACCTCTCTATGGCCCTCCTTATCTGCTCCTTAGCCTCGGCAGCGCCCCTCCAGCCGGTTACCTTGACCCACTTGCCAGGCTCTAGTTCCTTGTAGTGCTCGAAGAAGTGGCGTATCTTCTCCTTGAGGGGCTCGGGTATGTCACCTACGTCCCTCCACTCCTTATAGAGGGGATCGAGCTTCGGCTTGGGCACCGCCACTATCTTGGAGTCGGGTCCTTCCTCGTCCTCCATGTCGAGGACCGCTATTGGGACGACCTCTATAATGGAGCCTGGCGCCACCGGCTCCCTGCTTATTACCAGCACGTCCACGGGGTCACCGTCCTCCTCTAGGGTGCCGGGCACGAAGCCGTAGTTGAAGGGGTAGTGCATGCTCGTGTACAGGAACCTGTCGACCCTTACCAGGCACGCCTCCTTATCGAACTCGTACTTCACACTGCTCCCCATCGGTATCTCTATGACGGCGTTAACTATCTCGGGCGCGTCCTTACCAGGCCCAACCTTATCAAGGCAGCCCACTCCAACCACCAAGCCACACTAACCTCGAGCATCTTTATAAACCTGGGATGAGGCGTCCGCCCGACTGGACGACCCTAGGCGTAGGGGAGGAGGATGAGGCATGAGCAAGCCGTTCTATGTTAGGTTCGAGGTCCCCGAGGATCTGGCCGAGAAGGTCTACGAGGCCGTGGCGAAGGCTCGCGAGACCGGTAAGATAAAGAAGGGGACCAACGAGACAACTAAGGCCTGCGAGAGGGGCCAGGCGAAGCTAGTAATAATAGCTGAGGACGTTGACCCGCCGGAGATCGTGGCACACCTACCACTGCTCTGCGATGAGAAGAAGATACCATATGTCTATGTCCCTAGCAAGAAGAGGCTCGGCGAGGCCGCTGGCATAGAGGTCGCCGCGGCCTCAGCCGCGATACTGGAGCCAGGCGATGCCGCGAGCCTCGTGAACGAGATCATAGAGAAAGTCAAAGAGCTACGCGCTAAAGCAGGCGTTTAGCATCACTGGAGACCTGCGACCTTAAATCTGGGGCCCCAATCCTGTCGGCATTTTATTGTCTCGAGAATCCTCCTGCGGCCTCGCTACTTTGCACGTGAGGGAGGCTGGGGGCCTGGCTCGTTGCCGTTTAATTATGGCGCGCCCGGGACTGGCGGGTGAGGCGTGGGACTCATGAGTGAGGGCCGGAGCGTATTCAATAAGATAGTAGAGGATGCCGGCGTGATCTTCGTGAGCTACCCCGTCGGCGGCGTATACCCCTACCTCCCCTTCGGGGCGAGGATGTTCAGGAGGCTCCAGCGGATGCTGGAGGAGTTCCTAGAGGAGACTGGGCATGAGCCCATACTCTTCCCCAGCCTCATACCGCTAAGCCTCTTCAGGAGGGAGGTCGACTTCTTCGAGGGCTTCTCGCCGGAGGCGCTCCTCGCCGAAAAGACGCTTAGCGGGAGGGAGCTTGACGAGCCCCTGGTGCTCAGGCCCACGAGCGAGGTGCCCATTTACTATGTGTTCTCACAGATCATAAAATCGTGGAGGGACCTCCCACTCAAGGTGTACCAGAACGTCACGGTCTACAGGATAGAGACGAAGGCAACGGCCCCCTTCTTCAGGCTCCGGGAGGTCACGGGCTTCAGCGAGGAGCACGCCTTCGCCAGGGACGAGGAGGAGGCCAGGCGCATATTCGAGGAGGCCGTGAGGCTCTACTCGAGATTCATAGACTCCCTGGGCCTCCCCTATCTCATAGTGGAGTCGCCCGAGTGGGACCTCTTCCCCGGTGCCAGGAGGAACTGGGACTTCATAACCATACTGCCGGACGGCAAGCTCCTAGAGCTAGCCTCCGTGATCGACTTAGCGCAGAAGTTCGCTAGAGCCTTCGAGATAATGTACCAGGACCGCGAGGGCGTCAACCGCTACGTGAACCAGGTCACATACGGCATAGGCCTCGACAGGATCCTCGGCGCACTCCTATGGCTGGCGATGGATGAGAGGGGCCTGGTGCTCCACCCGAGGATCGCTCCCATAGACGTCGTGGTCGTCCCCATATACTATAGCGAGGCCGATAGGAGGGTGGTAACGGAGTACCTGGAATCTAGGGTACTACCCGCACTCTCCTCGGCCGGGCTCCACTACCACGTTGACACCCGCGAGAGAACGCCCGGCTACAAGTACTACTACTGGGAGAGCCGGGGCATACCATTCAGGGTGGAGGTCGGCAAGAGGGAGGCCAGCGAGGGCCTAGTCACCCTCTTCAGGAGGGATACGCTAGAG
>JALWEW010000149.1 GCA_027039295.1 Acidilobaceae archaeon | reverse complement strand
GGTCTCACTCCTCAGGGATAGGGGCGTGAAGGTAGAGGCCACGTATCAACTAAACGTAGGCGGCAACACGGACTTCCTCAACATGCTTGTAGAGGAGAGGCTCAAGTCGAAGAGGATAAGCAAGACCAGGGCTGTCACGAGCCTCGTGGACTATGGTAGGAAGCTGGAGGAGACCGGGGGCGTCAGGATAGGCCCGAGTGACTACGTGCCGTTCCTGGGCAACACTAAGGTAGCCTACATGTACGTGAGGGGCAGGGGCTTCGCCGGCTTCCCGCTAACCATAGACCTAAAGCTAACAGTAGATGATAAGAGCATGTGCGGGGCCGTCCTAGTAGACGCCATACGAGTGGCGAAGGTGGCGCTAGACCGGGGCGAGGCGGGTGCTATACCGGAGGCCAGCGCCTGGTACTTCAAGCACCCGCCGGTACAGGCGCCCAGCGACGCCGAGGCCAGGCGATGGCTCGAGGAGTGGCTCGCCGCGGGCAAGAGGCTGGCTAGCTCCCCAGGCCCCAGGGACTAGCGGGGCCACTTCCGCCGCTCTCCCCGATCCGCCAAGGGCCTCTTCTCTTATAGCCCATAACCCTCCAGGCTATGGGCTGGAACCTCGAGTAGATACCCTCCCCACACGTGAATCATGGGAGCGGTACTCTCGGGCTGTCTTAGCGGGATACCGCTGGGAGCGGGTGGTATCGGCTAGGAGATATGTTTATAAGCTAGATACGTGTTGGGACTCGATATATGGGTGCTCGCTTGGGGGCCTCGGATGCCATCGCGAGGAGGGCTTGGGCGGTCATAGTGGCTTGGGTAGTCATAGCCGGCCTCGCCGCCCCCCTGGCGGCTAAGCTGAACAATGTGCTGCAGACTAAGGAGGAGTCGTACCTACCCCCGAACGTGGAGAGCGTTAGGGCTGAGAAGGCCCTGGGAGGCGGATCCAAGGCCCAGCCCGACGCTGTGATAGTAGTCGACGGAGTCAACGTGAGCCTTGAGTCCTACTGGAGGCTGAGAGGGCCATGGAGGGGTATAGACTGGGGCAATGCAACGCACATAAGCTGGATAAGCATACTCAACGGCATCTACTCCGAGGCATACAATGAGAGTCTCAGGGGAGTGAACCAGACACTCCAGGGCCTCGAGGGCTACGAGAGGCTCTGGAACGCCACCCTACAGGCGAGCGAGGGCCTGGAGAAGCTCGCGCTCCTACTCAACGCCACGGCTAAGAGCCTCGCCGGGGCCGACAGGGCGTACAAGGGCTACTGGAGCGCCGCCCAGTCCCTGGCTAGGGCGAAGCCGGGCCTGGAGAGGCTCCTAGCGGCGGTCACAGCGTTATGCCAGGGCACACCCAGAGCCTACGGGGCCCTACTCTTCGACGTGGCGAGGGCCGAGTACCTGATAGAGAACCTGACCAACGCATACGAGAGGGGCTACCTGACCAAAGCCGACGTTGAGAGGGTGGTACAGGCGTCCAACATGAGCGCCGCCGGGATCCCACCGCTAGATCCCATGGTGGTTGTAGAGGTGTTCAACCTCACCATGAAGGCCGGGGGCCCCTCCTTCTTCACTAACACACTCGCAGCCTGGGAGGCCTACGCTATACTCAACGCGACTATGCCTCCCCAGACATCAAGGTACCTGGAGGCACTCTACCATAGGGTATCCGAGAAGCTAGCCGGGGAGCCGAGCCTCAGGGATCTAGCCTCCCAGGGCACCCACGGCCTCAGGGAGGCCCTCGGCATAGCCTTAAACACCACCGCCTCCGAGGCCGCCCCCGCGGCCGTAGACTACGGGTGGGCCCTAGCCAACGAGACTAAGAGCCCGATAGTGGGCTGGGCAGTGGAGGCATACGCCAGGGCCGGGTGCAGCCCCAACGCTACCACGGAGGCCCTAACCTACGCTATGTACAAGCAGCTCGTCTCCAACAAGATGAACCCCGAGGTAGCAGCCTTCATAGCACGCGGCGTGGCTAGAGGCAACCTGACCAAGGAGGCCGTGGCCAGGGTCTCCCTCAAGGTGGTAGCCGCCACGGCGGCAAAGGCCGGGGCGCCCCCCGTGCTGCTCGAGGCCATAAATAGTAGCGAGGCGGCCGCTATCCTACTACGCTTCGACCCCAACGCAACCGGCGCCCTGGAGTCCAACGCGACACTGGCTAGGCTCGCCGCAGCGAGGCTCCTCGAGGAGCGCCACGACGGCATGGAGGTCGAGCCGCAGGTCCTCGAGGCCCTAGCGGCTGGGGAGTCGCCCGAGGAGCTAGCAATAAAGCTCGTGGAGGCGAAGGCGCCCCCCGAGGCCAGGCCCCTCCTCACGCTCTTCAAGGAGAAAGGTGTACCGCGCACCAGAGAGGAGCTGGCCGAGATGGCGGCCCCCCTAATGGTCGAGGCCGCCGTGAAGCGCGGCATCCCCAAGGCTCAGGCCGAAATGGCAGTCGAGGCTGCGGTTAAGGTTTTCCTCGGCGAGGAGAACCTGACCGGCGCGGCCTCCTCGCTGGCGCGCAAGGCTCTCGAGGCAGCCTGGGGCGAGGTTCTGAAGAACATCGAGGGCTCGATGGTCTCCAAGGATCACAGGGCCTTTACAGTCATACTATTCAACGTCACATACGGGCAGGCCAAGAGGATAGAGGGGGAGATAGGTAACGCTACCGCCAAGACCGGCTTCACAGGCGCCAGGGTGGTAGGCACCGGCGGCGTCATAGTAGATCACGACATGGAGGAGTCGGCTATAAAGAGCGTTGAGAGAAGCGATAGGGTAAGCATGGCCCTAGTATTCATAATACTAGCCATAGTGCTCGAGAGCATAGTAGCAGTGTTCCTACCATTCACAGGTATAGGCCTCGGCCTAGCCACGGCCCTCGGGGCGGCATACCTCTTAGCCAAGGGAGGGGCGCTGACGATAACCGACGTCTCGCGTTCGATAATGTTCTCCACGGGCCTGGGCCTCGGGATAGACTATGCCACGCTAATATCGAGGAGGTTCAGGGAGGAATACGCTAGGCTAGGCGATAAGAGGAGGGCGGCCGCCGCTGCCCTCAGGCTGAGCGCCAGGCCTGTGGTGGCCGGGGCGACGACGGCGGCGATAGGCTTCGGAAGCCTAGCCCTAGCCTGGGACTTCCCGTTCCTGAAGAGCATAGGGCTCAGCGTCCCCCTGGCCATAGGCTTCGTGGTAGCGGCGAGCCTGACATTCATACCAGCGCTGCTAGCGATCGTGGGATCCTCCAATGCTCTCTGGTGGCCCGTCGGCGCGAAGCCCCGCGGCACCGGTAGGGGGGCCCGGGCTCTGGGGAGGCTCGTCTCTAGGAGGGCGGCCGCCGCGGCTCTCGTGGCAATAGTAGTTGTGGCGGCTGTCCCTGCCATATACGAGCACGCCACCTTCAAGGGGAGCCATGACCTCACGCTCATGATGCCCGAGGGTACTGAGAGCCTCGAGGGGCTGAAGATAATTAATAGCAGGTTCGACCCCGGAGTACTCTACCCGCTCTACGTTGTACCCTCCAACGCAAGCTCGGCTAAGGCGATAGCAGATGCGGTGGCCAGCCTCTCATGCGTATCGAAGGCGGTGGTGGAGAACACCAGCTCGGGCACCAGGTACGTACTCGTCATACCCTCAGTGGTTCCCATGAGCAGGGCTGGCGTGAGCTGCGCTAGGCAGGTGAGGGAGGCCGCCCACAAGATAGACCCTGGGAGCCTCGTGGGCGGCGCGGCGGCTATGAGCCTCGACGTGGAGGACCTACTCAACGCCCGCTTCTACCATAGGGTCCTACCGGCTGCCGTGGTCCTGATGTTCATATCCATGCTGGTAGCCTACGGCGGCGCCGTGGCGGCCCTCGCGGCGGTGGCGGTTGTCACGCTTGCGGCGGAGTACTCCATAGGCCTCACGGTATTCTACTATCAGTCCATCAAGGGCATGCCGGTCGTCTGGTTCCTCCCGATAGTCGTATTCACAGCAATACTAGGAGTAGGGATGGACTACAACAGCTTCTCGATAAGCAGAGCGGCCGAGGAGTGCCTCAAGCGCTGCGACTCCAAGGCGATAGAGGAGTCCGTCTCGAAGGTCGCCATACTCGTCCTAGGCCTAGCAACCATAATGGCTGGCGCCTACGGGGGGCTCACGCTCAGCTCGACGCCACACATGAGGATGATGGGGGCCTCGCTACTGCTGGGCGTGCTATTCGCGGGCATACTAGCGAGCACCGCCCTCACGCCACCCCTCATAGCGCTCCTAGGCAAGACGGCCTGGTGGCCGTGGGGCCCGAAGGCGGAGGCCGCCGAAGAGGGGGGCTGAGGGCATTGAGTCATGACCCACTAAAGGTTAGACTGAAGTTCATGGTGCTGACACTCCTAGCCGTGAAGCCCAGCCACGGCTACGAGCTTAGCAAGGAGATAGAGGAGGTCACCCTCGGCAGTGTGAAGGCTGGCCCCGGGAGCCTCTACCCGGTGCTCAGGGAGCTGAGTGAGGAGGGCCTGATAGAGGAGGAGGTCGAGGTCGAGGGTGGGAGGCTCAGGAAGGTCTACAGGCTAACCGAGAAGGGCTGGGCTGAGCTTGCTAAGGCTATAGAGGCCGCCTACACCATCAGTAATAGCATAAACGAGATACTAGCCCTCGCCAAGAGGAAGCTCGAGGAGAAGGGCCTCAGGTCCTGCGTGCCCCGGGACGTCCTCTACTACCTCGGCCGCCTCGAGGAGAGGATCAGGAGGATAAGGGAGGTCCTCGAGGAGAACGCCTGCCCCGACTAGCCGGTGGCCCCGAGCCTCTTTGAGCCCCTCCTAGCGGCTAGTATCCTCGAGCGCCCCGGGATCCTGCGGGCCACCTCCTCCACGGGTAGCCCCAGGGCTAGGTGCCTCTCCCCGGCTGGGAGGACCCGTGCGAGCCTCTCCCTCACGGCCTCCGCAGCCTCCTCCACCCTGAGATCCCCTGGCGCTAGGACCACGTAGGCCAGGCTCCTCAGGGCCACGAGGTCCTCGGGGCCCACTATGGCCATGGGCGCCCCCTCCTCGGTAACCGCGAGGCCTAGGGCCAGGCGCATGGGTATGGGGGGTAGGTAGTTCTTCCTACCGTAGACCATGAATGCGCCCCTGGCTAGGTACTCCCCGGCTGGGGGGCTCTTGGAGACCTGGCGTCCCCAGGCCCAGTAGACCCTAACGCTCCCCAGGCCAGCCTTCCAGGCTCTGCTGTAGGCCGCGGCTATCACCGCTGCATCGAGTAGGTCCCCCTCGCTGGGGGTTCTGCCCTCGGTCTTCACGACAACGGCGGGGGCGCCGTGTATGTCGGCGTGCATGAATATGTCCTCGTCGCCAAGGTAGCGCTTGACGACGCTCTCGTTCTGGCTGGCGTCTCTGCCCCCTATTGCTAGGAAGCCCCCGCGCGTTATGATCCAGTGGTACTTCTCGTACCACTCCCTCCTCCTGGTCCTAGCCAGCTCGGCCGCCCTCCTGGCCCTGGCCCTCACCTCGAGCTCGGCCAGCCTCTCCTCGGCCCTCTCGAGGGCCTCACGGGCCCTCCTGGCCTTAGCCTCAGCCTCTCCCGCCTCGGCGTAGAGCCTCACTATCACCTTATCAACAGTCTCCCCGGCCCTTACCGTGAGGAGCTCGGGGAGGCTGGGTAGTCTGAGCGTGTAGGATCCCCGGGAGGCCTCGACGCTAGCGACGCCGGGGCACGAGGCAACAGCCTCCCAGCCCCCGCGCTGCCTGGCCTCCTCGGCGCAGCGCACGGCCTCCTCGACGGCCTGGTAGTTGGCGGCAACAGCCTCGGCGAGCACCCTTAGCCGCCTGGCCCTCTCCTCGTATTCCCTGACGGTTCTCCTCGCCTCCTCTAGGCTCGCGAGTAGCCTGGCCCTCTCGGCCTCAGCGGGCTCCCCGCGGCCCCTGTGCTCTTGGAGGAGGTGGAAGAGGTCGTCTAGGGCCCAATCCACGCTATCATAGGCCCTGACCTCCACGCCCTCCCGGCCCTCGAGCCTCGTGGGCCTGAAGGGCGTGGCCTCCAGGACTCCGGGGCCGACGGCCAGGTAGCCCTGGCCCTCGAGGGACTCCCTGATTAAGTCTGAGATCGCGTCGGCGAGGGCCTCCAGCTCTCTCTTACCTAGGCTATCCGGGCTCCTAGAGGCCTCGACGCCAGCCCTATAGGCGGCCTCCTCAGCCGCCTCCCCGGGGAGGCCTAGGCCCCTGACCAGGCCCCTCACCACGTCCCTCTGGCCAGCCAGGGCATCAGCTAGCTCCTCGGGCGAGGGGGGCTCCAGGGGGTTCCGGGC
>JALWEW010000148.1 GCA_027039295.1 Acidilobaceae archaeon | reverse complement strand
CCCGGGGTGTGCCCCCCGTCCCCTATAGTGGCTATAGCGTAGTGGCTGTAGCACTCTTGCACTCCTGGGGCCGCGCCCGTGGGGGGTAGTGGTGGGTGAGGGATCAGACCCCCTACCTCGTCTACCTGGACTTCATAGTAACGATTATAGGCGCCTTCGCCATCTACTCGACGAACTTCATAGCTTACACCAACGCTGTCCCCATATTCGGCACCATCTACGGCATCGTCGTGGTCACGCGCGGCTTCGCGCCCCTGGTGCTCCACAGCGAGCGGCTCTTCAAGGCGCTGCCCTTCGCCCACCTGCTCTTCCTTTTCCTATCGGTCACGCTGGCACTACTCCTCGACGACATTAAGATATACCTAGCCGGGATATCGGTCTCCGCACTGCTCGGCATCTATACTGGGGGCTACATATACAACCTGGAGGTGAGCTGGGCTAAGCGCCTGAGGGATCCCTCGAGGTTCTTCTCCCTTGTCTCGGGTGCTGAGGCTGCGGCGTTCTTCATAGCGCCCCTGCTCACTTATGTGACGCCGAATAAGGCGGTCTTCCTGGCGGTCCTATCCGCCTCAACGGCCCTCGGCCTCGCCTTCCTCCTATACTTCGCCCGCTTCGGCGGCGCCGAGCTGAAGCCCAGGTTCTACACCGGGGAGCCCGCGCTACTCAGGAGGGCGGCCCCACTCGCAGCGCTGGCGGCGCTAAACTGGCTCCTCCAGTACCTCTGGATGGGGATGGTCTTCGAGCTAGGCGCCAGGCAGGGCATACCGGGCCTCACGGTTTTCGCTGCGGTCGAGCTCGAGACGGCCACGTACATGGCTATACAATTCGTGTTAAGTAGGAGGGGCCTCAAGAAGCTGGCGAGCGTGAAGACCGCCTCAGCGCTAATGGCAGCCTACGCCCTGGTCGTGGCGTTATTCACCTCACTTCTATGCACGAGGGTAAGCCCAGCAGTATTCACCGCCATCCTACTCGCCCTGGCAGTCTCATCCAGCCCCCTCGAACCCCTGATCAACACGCTCGTCTCACTCACCGACCGCGCCCCCGAGGTCTCCACGGTAATCCTAAGCTTCAACTACATAGGAGGCGGAATAGGCTACACCCTATCCTCACTCCTACTCAGGGCCTAATTACACGCCACCAGCCTCCCACTAGTCTCTCCCTACGATGACAAGGAAGCCATATATAGCGGATCTAGCGTGCCGCATTGCGTTTTAAGCGGCATATTCCCTTTGAAGAGTGAATTCTTTCTGGGAGGATGTAGGTTGCAAGGCCTAGCGTGGCTTCTCTTAATGATCGGGGGTCTACTCATGGCCCTTACCTCTGCTTCAATACTTATAGTAAACTATATAAATAACCGCGGGGGGAATGGGAGCGAAGAAGCCGCCGACGTGCTACAGGTAACCCTAACGCTAGCCCTAGGAGTGCTCTTCGCAGTCGAGGGCCACTATGAGCTAGTAGGAGCACTCTCGCAGAGGGCCGAGGCTACCCTATCCATTACAATTATTATCCTAAGCCTCGCCCTGGCAGCTCATGCCATTAAGAAGAGACCTTCTATGAAGCATAATGGGTCCATATAAGGTATCTATTAAGGGAAGGGGATATCTTAACGGAGTATCCTCAAGGGCCTAGGCACTTTGCAGCGGGCCCGCCGGGATTTCCAACCCGGGACAAACGGCTCCGAAGCCGGAAGCACAGGTTTCAAAATAATGATAATCATACAAGATACCCGTGATGGTAATCTGGAAATACCCAGCCTACAGGAAATGCTTATTGCCTCAACACCCTAACCATACGCTCGGGGCTAGAATATGTCTAAGGTTATACGTGTGAAGTACGAGAATGGGGTCCTCAAACCCCTCGAGCCTTTGGACTTAGAGGAGGGGGAGGTTCTGCTGGTATCTATTAAGAAGCCGGTAAGAGAACTCTTCGGGGTTCTCAAGAAAAGGAACCCCCGAGTCAGGCCTGAGGATGTTGAGAGGGTTCTAGAGGAGGTAGAAGATGAGGGTCTTCGTGGACACTATTGTCATACTCGCATTCCTCGCAGGCCAGTATCATAGGGCAACGGATACCATGGCTGAAAGTAATCCCCTAGTACCCCCATGATATCCACTTGGGGACGCATGCCTGCCAAGCAAACGTCGTGGGATTACCAGGCATGATAACGCATCCGGGTGACCAGTATTGAATAAGCCTGGATAAGCTTATCTCCACGGCTCTGAAGTCAAAAAGGATCCTCGACCGGCATGGTATCGGTTTCATGGTTGCTGGGAGGAGAGGTAAAAGCTTGAGGTCTGTAGGTCTACCTTATGCTGGATTCTGGATTAATTATTAATTGTGATATTACATTAATTAAGTCCAGGATGCAGTACCCAGGCATAGGGGGTGGTAGTGCCCGAAGATTGCGCAGGTTTGTATTTGATTGTGGCTGGCGTGTGGGGCGATCCCTCCCGGTGGAGCGAGGTCCCATATAAGGTGGAGCTTGTGTTGGAGGGCAAGCGTAAAATAGTGCCTGAGAGCGGAGCCTTCACTAGCTCGTCGTCCACGCTAGCGCTCTGGGAGTTTGCTAGGAGCTTCTTTAGCGGCAAGTGGGACGGGCGCGAAGGGGTTAAGGCTATGGTTAAGATTTACGGGTTGTCGAGTCTAGCCCTCAAGCTCTTAAGTAGTAAATGCGACTCAGCGAACGATTTTGGCCGCGTGGTGTCCGAGTGCGGCGTCGAGGTTGTAAGGAGCTACCTTCAAGGATACGCCGAGGCACGCATGAATTTGCGGGAGGCCTCCTTGGATGTGGAGGTCGCTCCCACGGCCTTGACTCAGGTCGTAGCCTGTAGGGGTGCTAGACTAGTAGCTAGCATGAGGGGCGGCGGGGGTGCCTTCGAGCTGGCCAAGACGGCCATCCTGGCTGGGCTTACACGGGATCTACTGGATGCCGCGTGCGGTGTTAGACCAAACGGGAGGGTGGTCTTCATAGCCGACACCACTCACGGCGTTAACTACACGACTATAGCCTTCTACGAGGCTGCAATGCTAAGCGCTCGCCTAGCAGTGCTACTCGCACCTACCCTGTGCGAAAGGGAGTCGCCTCCTAGCATAGAGTTAATGGTGTACAATAGCGATCCCGTGTTCCACCCCACACTACAACCGGACGGCCAGGAGACCTACAAGATCCACCTAGTCCAAACAAGCACCCTTGAAGAACGAGGTCTGGGCCATGGCCAGAGCCTAGCCTCTAAGGTCATCGAAGACTCTTCATGCAACAGCATTAGGTGCCTCGAGGACAAGTTAAAGGAGGAGCTTAAATTGCTCCCTACCACTACCAGGAAAGACCCCCTTGATCCCAGCGCAGTAAAAGACCTAGCCCACATGCTAGCCGCCCTCGCCGGAGGCGTTCTGCCCTACAGCCTCTGCATGGCTAAACGCCTTGAAAACAAAATCCTCACGGTACAGAGCCCTAGACAGCTAATCGAGGAGCTTGCACGACTTTACAATGAGTACACGATAGACTATAGAGTTCATGACAGCATCGTGTTATTCAACATCAGTGTAAGCGCCCCAAGGGAATCATGGACGCTAACAGCTCTCTACCTACTACTATTGCTTCAGAGGATAGCTAGCCTATGCGGGGTATCCGTCAACGGCAACACCTGCGTAATCCCCCTCGACTGCCTCAAGACGTACTCGTACCTGCTCTCAGAGCCGGCCAAGGCACTTTTAGATCACGAAGCAAACGAGCTTGAGCGCCACACTAAGGAGTTAAAGGACGGAGGCTGCAAGGAGTGGGAGAAGGCCAAGGGAAAGCTTGACTTGAGGGTATTCCAAGCACACGCGGGACTACCGGGCGGAATAATACAGGTATGCCGTGGAGAACCCGTGCAAGGCGAAGGGCCCGGCCCCCTCTATGTTCGAATCCAACTGAATAAAACAATTGAAGGCCTCCTTAACGAGAAGCTCAACCGCCTCCTCAAACTCACATAGAACGAGCACTTGTAAACAAGGCTATAGAGGGGGGCTCCGGCAGCCAACCTCGACACCCTTTTAGTGAAACCCTAAGTCCTAGGTGGCGGGCCCGCTGGGATTCGTGGACCTGGGACCCCCGGCTCGCCCGCGCTAAATAAACCAATGTTGTATTAGTTCATGACAGGATAAGCGCGTGGGAGGTTCACTCCCGATAGTAACGCATCACTCAAGGAGTAAAGGCTTAGAGCCTCCGCTAGCCGTATCGAGGAGGGGGGAGGGGTCCTGTCCAAGGTCATCAGGGTCAGATACGAGAAAGGAGTGCTTAAGCCCCTGGAGCCTCTAGAATTTAGAGAGGGGGAGGAGGTGCTTGTCAAGATTATAGCGGTCGGGGAGAGGAGGAGGCTCCTCAGGAGGCACCGGGGGGCTCTGGGCCCCGCTCCTAAGGAGCTCCTCGATAGGTTCATGTTGGAGGCTGAGGAGCAGTAATGCTATTCCTAGATACTAACGCAATAATCTATTACCTCCACGACGTTAAACCCTACTCTCAAGTAGTAGAGGACATAATCTCGAGTGAGGACGAGCTATACACTAGTATTCGAGTAATAGACGAGGCAATATTCACAATCGTGAGGACTAAGGCATGGTTAGAGCTAGGGATACGGCGTATAGAGAAGCTTAGGGAACACGTCAAGACCAACGGCTACGGCATTTTCGAGGTGGAACTAAACGAGCTAACCACGCTACTAAAAGACGCGAAAGTGACTGTACTAGAGGATAAAGCGACAACCCAAGAGCTCATTAATACAGCCAGAAAGTATCACTTACTACCCGCAGATGCTCTAATAGCCTTGACCTGCAGGCACTATGGCATACAGGGAATCCTAACGTTTGACGAGGACTTCAAACGAGTTCCCTGGCTAACAGTCCTCCCCTAAGGCAGAGCAGTAACAAGATAGCCTCTAGTATTCCTCGGAGGATATAATGTGGTGGGCCCGCCGGGATTTCTAGCCCGGGACCCCCGGCTCCGGAGGCTGGCGGCTGTGGAAGGTGTTTTCGGTTCCTATGGTCGGTTTCCGTGGCTAGATGAGGGGGGCTGCTAGTAGTACCAGGAGGCTGGCTAGTGCTATTAGGATGTTATCGTCTATCGGCGGGAACTCGTAGCGCTCTACCACGCTGGCGGTGAGTGCTGCCAGGACTCCTGGGAGGCCACCGTAGGCGTAGCCCAGGGGGGCTGTGACTGCTAGCATCGCTAGGTTGCCGGCCCAGTGCTTGACTCTCCTGGAGAATAGGGTGTTCCTCACTATCCCGGTCACGGCGTCGCCGAAGGCTATGAATATCGCTGGTAGCACGGCGAGGCGGGGGCCTAGGAGGGGCCATAGTACTAGGAGGCTGGCTCCCCAGGCTAGGGTGAAGTTTACCTCGTAGCTGTTCTCGGGGACTTGGAACCAGTACATCAGCCTCCCCCTCCTCCTCTGGAGGGCTAGGATCCCGCCTAGTAGGAATGCCATCGCCGCGGGGGCTAGGGGCTCCCTGTAGACGTAGGGGACCAGGAGGGTCACGACGCCGCCCGCGGCGGCGTGGATCACCTTCCTGTTATAGTAGACCGCCGCCCTGTGGGAGAGCCCCCTAGCCCTCATGTAGTGGTATAGGGGGCGGGTAGCGTAGAGCACGAGGGCCACGAGGCCCGCGAGGGGTATGGAGGCCGCGAGGTCCCGCGGCACTGCATCCCAGTCTATGGGGTGGATGGACGCAGCCACGGCCCCCCGCCCGCCGTGCTGGGGTTTGTAGTGGGGCCCTCGGGGCATTTAACTTGATGCTACCCGCACTCGTGGCCGAGGGCCTCGGCGAGCCTCTTCCTATCACTGGTGAGGGGTGTGTTTATGTCAAGCACTACTGTGTCCTCCAGGGCCCTCGCCCAGTGCCAGGCGCCGGGGGGTATCACCCTGTAGTCCCCGGGGCCTAGGGCCTCCTCGCCCCCGCCCTCGACGCCCAGGAGCAGGCGGCCCCTGAGTACAACGCTGACCTGCAGGGAGTCGTGCCTGTGCCTCGGCACCACGGCCCCCCTCTCGAGCCGGGTCTCAGCGACGGCTGCCTCCCCGCTGCAGTGCACGAACCTCATGGTGACGCCCGGGGGGAGGGTGGGGGTCCCCACCGGCATGCACCACCACCAACGCGGGCCTGGGGCCCGGGTTAAACGCTGGCCCCGGTGGATCGGAGCCTCTCCAACGCTATCCTGGCGTAGTCCGGGTTGTTGTCTATGCATAGGTAGTGGCGGCCGAGCATCTTGGCTGCAACGCATGTGGTGCCGGAGCCTGCGAAGTAG
>JALWEW010000147.1 GCA_027039295.1 Acidilobaceae archaeon | reverse complement strand
TGTCGAGAGTCACAGTCATCACGCCAGAACTCTACGCTCCCGATGGCACGCCGATCCAGGGAGGCCTGAGGGACCCTGCCTTCGGTGCAATCGAGGGCGGCGAGCGGTGCCCCGTATGCGGTAACACCAGGCTGGAGTGCCCAGGCCACTTTGGGAGGATAGACCTCGCGCGCCCCGTGGTGCACCCGGGCTTCGCCCCCAAGATAGCCTCGCTCCTCCAGGCCACGTGCAGGGCCTGTGGTCGTGTGAAGATCCCGCCGGAGAGGGCGAAGTACCTCCTCGCAATACTCAGGAGGCTCAGGGACCGCTGGCCCAAGCTCGCCGATAACCTGGTGAAGGAGATAGAGAGGGAGGCCGCCTCCCGGATGGAGTGCCCCCACTGCGGGGCCAGGCAGTACAGGATCAGGTTCACGAGGCCCTACTACTTCTATGAGGAGAGGCCCGAGGGCTCGGTTAGGCTCACGCCAATAGAGATCAGGGAGAGGCTCGAGAGAATACCGGACGAGGACGCCGAACTCCTCGGGGTTAACCCTAAGAGGGCCAGGCCCGAGTGGATGGTCCTAACAGTGCTTCCAGTACCGCCGGTCTCGGTGAGGCCCTCCATAGTCCTCGAGACGGCGCAGAGGGCTGAGGATGACCTCACGCACGCGTTATCTGAGATAGTGAGGATAAACGAGAGGCTCAAGAAGAGCCTTGTCCAGAACAGCCCGGAGTCCATAATAGAGCAGCAGTGGGAGCTACTCCAGAACGCTGTAGCGGCTTACATAGACAATGAGCTCCCCAACATGCTGCAGTTAGTCCATAAGAGGAGGAGGCCTCTCAAGACGCTCGCCCAGAGGCTCCGTGGCAAGGAGGGCCGCTTCCGCGGCAATCTCTCCGGTAAGAGGGTGAACTTCTCCGCTAGAACCGTGATCTCGCCTGACCCCTACATCAGTATTAATGAGGTCGGTGTGCCGTATGAGGTCGCGATGACGCTCACAGTGCCCATAATGGTCACTCCCGAGAACATCGAGTTCGCCCGCAGGCTGGTCCTAAACGGCCCCAACAAGTGGCCGGGGGCAGTGCACGTCTACAAGGCTCGGGAGGGCATCAAGCTGGATCTCAGGTTCAGGCAGAACCTGAAGCAGGTCGCGGAGAGCCTGGAGCCCGGCGATATAGTGGAGAGGCACCTCATGAACGGCGATATTGTGCTCTTTAACAGGCAGCCCAGCCTTCATAGGATGTCGATACTAGGCCACATCGTAAGGGTGATGCCGGGCAAGACGTTCCGCCTGAACCTGCTAGTGTGCCCGCCGTACAACGCTGACTTCGATGGGGACGAGATGAACCTCCACGTACCCAGGAGCCCCGAGGCCATAGCGGAGGCCCGCGAGCTATTGCTTGTGCAGAAGCATATACTCACGCCGAGGTATGGAGGCCCAATAATAGGCGGCCGCCAGGACTACGTTAGCGGTGCTTACCTGTTAACGGTCAAGACGAGGGTATTCACTAAGGAGGAGGTCTCGAGGCTACTCGCAATAGCTGGCTACAGGGGCGAGCTGCCAGAGCCTGCGATCTTAAAGCCCAGGCCCTTGTGGACGGGCAAGCAGCTCGTAAGCCTTTTCCTACCCGAGGACTTCCACTTCAAGGGTAGGGCTAAGATAAACGCGGGAGACCTATCATGTGATAGCATAGAATGCTTCCACGACTCCTTCGTCGTTGTTAGGTTCGGCAAGCTGCTTGAGGGCGTGCTGGACAAGAAGGCCATTGGAGCTGAGGAGCCAGAGAACATACTGCACATGCTCGCACTGGAGTACGGTCACGAGAGGGCCAGGGACTTCCTAGACAGGGTGTTCAGGATGTTTATCAGGATGCTGGAGCTGAGGGGCCTCTCGATATCTCTAGGTGACCTCGAGATACCCGAGGAGGCGAAGGAGAAGATAAAGGAGGTCCTAGACAGGGCTAGGGAGAAGGTACTCGAACTCATCGAGGAGTATAGGAGGGGCACGCTAGAGCCGATACCCGGCAGGAGCCTCGAGGAGAGCCTCGAACTCAAGATAATAGAGGTCCTGAGCAACGCTAGGGACGAGGCTGGGAGGATAGCGATATCATACCTAGACCCGTTCAACGACGTATTCATTATGGCTAAGACTGGCGCTAGGGGCAGCGATGTCAACATAACCCAGATGGCCGCCTCACTGGGCCAGCAGACGGTCAGGGGTAAGAGGATCTCGAGAGGGTTCCGCACGAGGACGCTGCCACACTTCAGGCCAGGCGATCTAAGCCCGGAGGCCAGGGGCTTCGTGAGGGGCAACTTCCGCGACGGCCTGAGACCTACCGAGGTATTCTTCCACGCGGCTGGCGGCAGAGAGGGTCTGGTGGATACAGCCGTGAAGACCAGTCAAAGCGGCTACATGCAGAGGAGGCTCATAAACGCGCTCCAAGACCTAGTCGTGGCAAACGATGGCACGGTCAGGGACGCCTACGGCAACATAGTACAGTTCAAATACGGCGAGGACGGTACTGATCCTATGCTCTCATACCATGGGAAGCCCGTGGATATTGATAGGGCGATAGAGTATGTAAGGAGCGCCAAGCAAGCCTCGGGCTAGGGGGTGACCGCTGTGAGCCTCAAGAGGAAGCTTGAGCAGGCTAGGGAGATACTGCCGCCATCGATATACCAGGAGCTTGTGGAGAAGCTTGAGCGGGCTAGGGACCTAAAGGCGAGGGATAAGGAGAAGGTAGTTGATATCGTAGTAAGGGATTACATAGCTCATATGGTGCAGCCGGGCGAGCCCGTGGGAACCGTTGCTGCGCAGTCAATAGGCGAGCCAGGCACGCAGATGACCCTGAGAACCTTCCACTACGCTGGCATGATGGAGTTCGACGTGACTCTAGGGCTGCCTAGGCTGATAGAGATAGTGGACGCCAGGAGAGAGCCATCCACGCCGGTCATGGAGATCCCTCTGGCCGAGGAGTACAAGTACGATAAGGAGAAGGCTAAGGAGATAGCGAGGAGAATAGAGTATACGACACTCGAGAAGATAATAAGCGCCATAGACTACACTCTAGGTGACAATGTATTCATAATAAGACTTGATCCCGAGATGCTCGAGGATAAAGGTGTCACGGTGGAGGCGGTGGTAGCAGTCCTAGAGAAGGCGAAGCTGGGGAACATCGTGGTTAGCGAGGAGGACCCCTACACCATCTACCTGGAGCTAAGCGAGAAGGTGCTGCCACCCGAGTATCTATTTGACGTGAAGCGATATAACGACATAGTAGCGAAGCTCAAGAAGCTGTACATCAAGGGTGT
Source organism: Acidilobaceae archaeon (assembly GCA_027039295.1). Taxonomy (GTDB): domain Archaea; phylum Thermoproteota; class Thermoprotei_A; order Sulfolobales; family Acidilobaceae; genus Calypsonella. The sequence goes on along the minus strand of JALWEW010000147.1, from coordinate 17,009 downwards.
CAAGAACATCAAGAGGGCTACCGTGAGGTGCTCCGAGGAGACGGGCGAGTGCATGATATACACGGATGGGAGCAAGTTGAGCGAGATAATAAAGCTCAAGGGGGTTGACTATACGAGGGTGAGAACCAATAATATCCACGAAATAGCGGAGGTGCTCGGCATAGAGGCGGCGAGGAATGCCATAATAGAGGAGATACTGAAGGTCCTCCAGGATAGCGGTCTTGATGTAGATGTCAGGCACGTGATGCTCGTGGCGGACATAATGACTTGGACTGGCAAGGTGAGGCAGATAGGGAGGCTGGGTGTTGTGGGCGACAAGAGGAGCGTCTTCGCCAGGGCGGCCTATGAGGTCACGACGAAGCACATATTCGAGGCGGCGATAAAGGGTGAAGCAGACGAGATGCTGGGAGTGACAGAAACAATAATAGCTGGCCTGATACCGCCCATCGGCACCAGCACGGTGCTAGTGGGCGCGCCGGCTCCCAGCAATGCGGGTGGTGAGAGGTGAGCACGGCGGTCACGAGGGAGCTGAAGAATCTCGTGAAGACGGGTGTATACGTGCTAGGTTCGCGCCAGTCCATAAGGGCCGTAGCCCACGGTAAGGCTAAGCTGCTGATAATAGCCAGGAACGCGAGGCCCGACCTAAGGGATAGGGCGCTCTACCTAGCAAAGCTGAGCGGTGTCCCGGTCTACACGTTCCCCGGCACGAGTGTAGAGCTGGGTGTAGCACTGGGAAAGCCCTTCAGGGTCTCGATGCTGGCCGTGATAGATGAGGGCTCCTCACAGATACTAAGGGCCGCCAGGCAGGCGTCCCAGCAGTAGCGCTGACGTGGCAGGGGGTCTGGTGGTGAGCGAGCCTGGCAGGATCACCTTCGAGGAGCTGCGGTACCTCTCGATGTTCACCGACCTAACGGGTGCGACCGCCTATAGGTGCATCATAGACAGGGAGGGTAACAGGCTCATCTTCGTCGTGAAGCCCTCTGATATCGGCAGGGTTGTAGGGAGGCGCGGCAGGAACCTCGACATACTCAGGAAGCTCTTCCGCAAGGACGTAGAGGTTGTACCGTACTACGAGGATCTAGAGGAGATGATCAAGAGCCTATTCCCCAACGCCCGCATACTAGACATAACCGTGAGGGAGAGGGGCAACGGTAAGTATGTCACAGTAAGGGTCGCGGAGGAAGACAAGGGCCGGGCGATAGGCAGGGAGGGCAGGAACGTCAAGCGTGCGCGGCTGGTATTGAGGGAGCTTTTCAATGTTGTCAGCCTACAGGTACGCTAGCGCTATCCCTATAAGCCCCACCCCAGCTGTGATGCGGGGGTGACGGAGGGGAGTTGACGGGCAAGAAGGCTCCAAGCGGCCTCTTCGCTGCCAGGAAGCTCAGAAGGAAGAGGCTCAAGTTCCGCTGGAGCCAGAGAGAGTTCAAGGTAAGGATGCTTGGCCTCAAGCGTAAGTACGACCCCCTAGAGGGCGCGCCCATGGCTAGGGGCATAGTCTTGGAGAAGGTTGGAGTCGAGGCTAGGCAGCCGAACAGCGCCCTCAGGAAGTGCGTGAGGGTCCAGCTAGTCAAGAACAAGAAGGTGGTCACAGCCTTCGTTCCAAGGGACGGCGGTATACTACTCATAGACGAGCACGATGAGGTCATAATAGAGGGCATAGGGGGCCCCAGGGGCCGCTCCATGGGTGACATACCGGGAGTCCGCTACAGGGTAGTCATGGTGAATGGGGTATCGTTGAAGGCGCTCTGGCTCGGCAAGAGGCAGAAGCCGCGCAGGTAGCCTAAGAGACCCCGGAGCCGTTGGGGGCAGGGCTAGCTCTCCTCTCCTCCCTCTCCTCCCTCGAACTCTAGTATATCGAAGTCGTCTACGAAATCCTCCCTCACGTAGATGGGGGCCCCGACGAGCATAGCTAGGAACACGGCGTGGCTCGGAATCATCTTGACCCTAGATACCATCCCCTCGTCCTCGAACTCGGCGGTAGCAGTGTAGAGGCCGGTCTGGGGGTCCAGCTCGTCTATGACGACCTTCCTTAGGGTGCGTGCTATCTCCTCCTTGAAAGACTCGTAGTTAGCCAGTAGGTCGAAGAGGCTCTTCCTCTCCGGGTACTCCCCCTCCCCCCTGAGGGCTCTAACTGCTAGGGCCACCTCCACGGGTATGTTGACCATGGTGAATGTCCTCCCATCGTCAAGTAGTAGTTGCATGCCGACTACGACGTAGCGCGAGGATCCCTCGCCCGCTATCCCCAGGAACACGGTGACATCCTTGGCTCTCCGCAGGCCCTCCAAATCCACCGCACCACGCCGCCCCTCTACCGGGAGTCGGGAGCCCTTATGCGTGGAGCCCTCCTCCGCACTACGCTATTAAAGCCCTGGAGCCAACAGCCGCTAGTCAGGGTGGCGGGCTCTGGCTGGTAAGGGTAACGAGGCTGAGGCCCTGGAAGTCCCGGAGCTTGTCGAGGTAAAGGCCGACGCTATAAGGCTTTTCGGCAAGTGGAGCTGGGTGGGCGTTGAGGTTAGGGATCCCAGCCTGAAGAGGTACATCTGCCTCACACCCGTCTGGCTGCCTCATACAGGCGGCAGGCACGAGCACAGGAGGTTCGGTAAGAGCCAGGTCCCCATAGTCGAGAGGCTCATGAACAAGCTCATGAGGCCCGGTCGCAACGGCGGTAAGAAGCACCTAGCGTACAATATCGTGAAAACAGCCTTCGATCTCATATTTTACAGGACGGGTGAGAACCCCATACAGGTCCTCGTGAGGGCTATAGAGAACGCTGCACCCAGGGAGGAGACTACTAGGATAATGTACGGAGGCATAACCTACAGGGTCTCAGTAGACGTCGCGCCCCAAAGGAGGGTCGACCTCGCGCTAAGGTTCATAACTGAGGGTGCGAGGCTCTGCGCCTTCAACAACCCCAAGCCCATAGAGGAGTGCCTAGCAGACGAGATAATATGGGCCGCGCGCGGGGACCCCCAGAGCTACGCGATAAGGCAGAAGGAGGAGATAGAGAGGATAGCCCTCAGCTCTAGGTAGCCCTCTTCCCACTCTCGTGGGTCGCCTCTCCTTCAGGCTTATAAACCCTCCCACCCGCCTAAGCCTGAACGGTTGACGGAGGTGGCATTGCATGCCTGAGAAGCCCCACCTGAACATAGTGGTCATAGGCCACGTGGACCACGGTAAGAGTACCCTCGTAGGCCACCTGCTCTACAGGCTCGGACTGATAGACGAGAAGAAGCTCAAGGAACTCGAGCAGATGGCTGAGGCTAAGGGTAAGGGCAGCTTCAAGTTCGCCTGGATACTCGACAGGATGAAGGAGGAGAGGGACAGGGGTATAACAATCGACCTCACATTCATGAAGTTCGAGACCAAGAAGTACGTCTTCACAGTGATAGACGCTCCCGGTCACAGGGACTTCGTCAAGAACATGATAACGGGCGCCAGCCAGGCCGATGCCGCCATCCTAGTCGTCTCGGCTAGGAAGGGAGAGTTCGAGGCTGGCATGAGCCCCGAGGGCCAGACTAGGGAGCACCTGCTCCTAGCCAAGACCATGGGTATCGACCAGATAGTAGTGGCCGTGAACAAGATGGATGCCACCGAGCCTCCGTGGAGCGAGAAGAGGTACAACGAGGTAGTCAGCGTGCTAAAGAAGTTCATGAAGGGACTGGGCTACCAGGTCGACAAGATACCCTTCATACCCGTCAGCGCCTGGCTAGGCGACAACCTGATAGAGAGGAGCCCCAACATGCCCTGGTACAACGGCCCCACGCTAGTCGAGGCCCTAGACCAGCTCCAGCCGCCTAAGAAGCCAGTGGACAAGCCCCTCAGGATACCCATACAGCACGTCTACTCCATACCCGGCGCTGGCACAGTGCCCGTAGGCAGGGTTGAGACAGGCGTGCTCAAGGTGGGCGACAGGGTAGTATTCATGCCCCCAGGCCTCGTGGGCGAGGTCAGGAGCATACAGATGCACTACCAGGACCTACAGAAGGCCGAGCCCGGCGACAACATAGGCTTCAGTGTGAGGGGCATAAGCGCCAAGGAGATAAAGAGGGGCGACGTGGCCGGGCATCTAGACAACCCACCCACAGTGGCTGAGGAGTTCACCGCTAGGATATTCGTAATCTGGCACCCAAGCGCCATAGCCCCCGGCTACACGCCAGTGATACACGCCCACACCGCCAGCGTGAGCGCTAGGCTCGTGGAGATACTCGCCAAGCTAGACCCCAGGACTGGCAAGGTGATAGAGGAGAAGCCCAGCTTCCTGAAGCCCGGCGACGTCGCAATAGTAAGGTTCAAGCCAATAAAGCCGATGGTCATCGAGAAGTTCAACGAGTTCCCACAGCTAGGCCGCTTCGCCATGAGGGACATGAACAGGACCATAGGCATCGGCATAGTCACCGACGTCAAGCCAGCCAAGGTGGAGATAAGGACTAAATAGCGACCCCCTCTTCCAGCCTCCTAAATTACAGGATCCGATCCTCCCGCTGGGCGCATGCCTTTATACCCTCAAACAGTCGCCCACCCCCTAGGGTGCGTGGGGACCTTGTTCAGGCTCAGGATATGGCTGAGGAGCACCAGTGTCGAGAGCCTAGAGGAGGTTGTACGCCAGATTAAGGAGATAGCCGAGAAGACGGGTGTCAGGATGAAGGGGCCCGTGCCCCTGCCCACGAGGAGGCTCGAGGTGCCTATCTTCAGGCTCCCCCACGGCGAGGGCTCGAAGTACTGGGAGCACTGGGAGCTCAGGATACACAAGAGGCTCATAGATCTTGATGCCGATGAGCGCGTGCTTAGGAGGCTCATGAGGATAAGGGTTCCCGAGAACGTCTACATAGAGATAAAGCAGCTGCCAACGACCACGACAGGCAGGCCCTCAAGGGCCTCGGGCAGGAGTCGGAGAAGGGGCTAACGGCTTAAACTCCCGCATGCCCTATCCTTGCTGGCAGGGGCGCCGGGGTGCCCGAGCGGCCCAAGGGGACGGGCTGGAGACCCGTTCCCCCGCAAGGGGGGCGCGGGTTCGAATCCCGCCCCCGGCGCCACGCTTCCTCGACTCCCCGGCATCTAGAGGAGGGCTCTAGCGCCCGTAGCCGTTCTCTCGAAGACCACGATGGTGGCCCGTCCCTGCGGTAAAGGCGGCTCCACCTCGAGGACTCCATCCTCGAGTCTCAGCCTCCGGGTCTTCGAGATGTCTAGGAACCTATTGAGGGGGTCGAGGGGTAGGAGCGAGCCTGGCACCCAGAAGTGGAGCGGTATCACGAGCTTCGGCGAGGTTATCTCGACTATCGCCTTGGCCTCGATGGCGTCTATGGTGTAGACGCCCCCGACGGGCAGGGCTAGGACGTCCACGCCGCTGAACGGCTTCAGGGCGCCTGGGGGAGGCACGTGGCCTATGTCGCCTAGATGCGCTATGCGGAGCCCGCCGAGGTCCATTATGTAGGCAGCAGTGTCGCCCCTCAGCCTGCCCGAGGCCCTGTCGTGGTAGAACTTGTACCCCTCGACTCTAACCTCTCCAAGCCTGAAGGATCCGAGCTTCTTCACTATAACCTTTCCGCCACTCATCTCCACGGCGTTGTGGTCGTAGTGGGTGTGGGTGACTAGGGTATAGTCGGCTTTGACCCTACACTCGGGCAGGCCTATGCTGCCCCCGTCGTGTGGGTCCAAGGCTATTACCGGGCCATCCTCGGGCTCGACTACTAGGTACGAGTGGCCGCACCACTTGATCCTCACCCTACCCACGCGGGGACCCCTTAGGCGCTCATCGATTGTGGAGGCCTTTAATAGAGGAGGGATACACATGACGCGGGTGAGGCCTTGCCGTTAACAGTCAGGGGGATGAGCATACCCACGCTGGAGGACCTACCCCCCTGTCGGAGGGTGCTGGTTAGGATAGACGTCAACAGCCCCATAGACCCCGCCTCCGGGGAGATACTCGATGTAACACGCTTCAAGGCCCACCTGGCTACGCTGCGGGAGCTCGCGGCCCAGTCGGCTGTCGTCGTTATGAGCCACCAGGGTAGGCCCGGGGAGCCCGACTTCACGCACCTCCAGAGGCACGCCGAGGTGCTCTCGGGGCTCCTGGGCTTGAATGTGGAGTATGTCGACGACGTGATAGGACCCGAGGCCCTCAGGCGCATCCGAGGCCTCAAGCCCGGCAGGATCCTAATGCTTGATAACACGCGTATAGTGTCGGAGGACTACATAGAGGCCCCAGCCGAGGTACACGCGAGGGGCATAATGGTCTCGAGGCTGTCCCCCCTCTTCGACTGCTACGTCAACGATGCATTCGCCGCCTCCCACAGGAGCCAGGCCAGCATAGTCGGCTTCCCCCTCAGGCTGCCCAGCGCCGCGGGGAGGCTGATGGAGGCCGAGCTACGGGCTCTCTCAAGGGTTATCGACTCGCCGGAGAGGCCGAAGGTGTACGTGCTCGGGGGCTCAAAGCTGAAAGATATGCTCTCAGTAATCGAGAACTTAGTGAAGACTGGGGCTGCGGACTGGATACTCACGACGGGGCTCACGGCACTCCTTTTCCTCGAGGCCAAGGGGGTAGACGTGGGCGAGGCCAAGAAGGCGCTCGTGAGTAAGGGCGGGCACGTCCTCCTAGAGAGGGCGCGAGGCCTCCTCTCGCACACGGACAGGATCCTAGTCCCCGAGGACTTCAAGGTCGAGAGGGGGGGCTCGGTAGAGGTCGTGCCAGCCAGCAGGATAGAGGGCGCACCCAAGGATATAGGACCCGAGACTGTGGAGAAGTACTCAAGCATACTATCCAAGGCCCGACTCGTAGTCATGAAGGGGCCAGCCGGGGTCGTCGAAGATCCGAGGTTCAGGGAGGGCACTAGGAGGTTAGTCGAGGCGGCACTCTCATCGGGGGCCTTCACCCTATTTGGTGGAGGCCACTTCAACGTGATAATCTCCGAGCTCCCGGCCGAGCTAAGGTCGCGCGTGGGCCACATAAGCACGGCGGGCGGCGCCCTAGTCTACATGCTCTCCGGCAGGCCGATGCCTGGCCTTGAGGCCCTCGCCAAGAGCCTTTTAATCCATGCCCGTCACCCGGGCCAGGGTGGTAGCCGTGGTCCTGAGGGTGGGCGTTAACGGGTTCGGGACCATAGGTAAAAGGGTTGCATACACCATCCAGCTGCAGGACGACATGGACCTCGTAGGCGTTGTTAAGAGGACTCCAGACTACGCCGCCCTCCAAGCCCGCCGCGCGGGTATACCAATATACACGCCAAGCGAGGAGGAGGCCGAGGCCTTCGAGCAGCGTGGGATCAACGTGAGGGGCACGATAGAGGACCTCCTAGACTCTATAGACGTCATAGTGGACGCGACGCCAGGCGGCACCGGGGCTAAGTACAAGCCCCTCTACGAGAAGCACGGCGTCAAGCAGATCTTCCAGGGCGGGGAGAAGCCTGACGTCGCGGATGTGAGCTTCAGCACCCTCTGCAACTACGAGGAGGCACTAGGCAAGAGGAGTGTGAGGGTAGTCTCCTGCAATACCACTGGCCTACTGAGGCTGATATGCACGCTCGACAAGGCCTTCGGGGTCAGCGCGGTGCGTGCAGTAATCATTAGGAGAGCCGCCGACCCCAAGGAGATCAAGAGGGGCCCGATCAACGCGATAGTACTGAACCCGCCCAGACTACCGAGTCATCATGGCGAGGATGTGCGGACAGTCCTGCCAAAACTCGACATAGTAACTGCTGCTGTGGTAGTGCCCACGACTCTTATGCATGTTCACAACGTGACGCTCCGCCTCTCCAGCCCCGTCACTAAGAGGGATGTGATAGCAGCGCTAGAGGAGGCCCCCAGGATCATGGTGGTCAGCAGTGAGGAAACGGGGATAAAGAGTACGGCCGAGCTTATGGAGGCGGCTAGGGAGCTGAGGAAGAGATCCGACATACCCGAGCTCGTCGTATTCGAGGAATCCGTGACAGCTAGGGGCAACGAGGTGATACTCTTCCAGGCAGTCCACCAGGAGTCCATCGTGATACCGGAGAACATAGACGCCCTCAGGGCCCTCGGGGGCTTGGCGCAGACGGCGGAGGAGACAATAACGCTCACAGACGAGAGCCTGGGAGTAGGACAGCCCCTATGGTGAACAGTAAATGATATAGGAGAACCCGTGACTTTAGCTATAATTCAATCTAAAAATACCTCCCACCCACTAACCGAGCCGGGGCTAAGGCTTGTCCGTAGGCGGTGAGAGGTCAAGGAGGTTCCTAGCCGAGCGAGCGAGGGGTATGAGGGCCTCCGAGATAAGGGAACTACTCAAGCTGACCGAGGGCCGGGACATAATAAGCCTCGCTGGGGGATTACCGGACCCCCAGACCTTCCCGCGGGAGGAACTCGCAGAGATCGCTAGACGCGTCATCCTCGAGAGGGGCGACCAGGCCCTCCAGTACTCACCAACCCTGGGTGTCACCGAGTTCCGCAGGGTCCTTAAGGAGTTCCTCTCAGATCACGGCGTCGCCGTGAGTAGTAGTGACGACGTCATAGTTACTACAGGCAGCCAGGAGGCACTATACCTTATCGCAAAGGTTTTCGTTGACCCGGGAGACGTGGTCTTCGTTGAGGCGCCAACGTACCTTGCCGCGCTTAACGCCTTCAGGCACTATGGAGCCCACTTCAAGTCAGCCCCCCTCGACGATGAGGGCATGAGGACGGACGTTCTCGAGGAGCGTATAAGGGAGGCCAAGAGGGAGGGACGCAGGCTAAAGCTAATCTACACCATCCCAACAAGCCAGAACCCTAGCGGCGTCACCATGAGCCTCGAGAGGAGGAAGCACCTCCTTGAGCTAGCCGAGGAGTACGACTTACTCATAGTAGAGGATGACCCTTATAGCTTCTTCACATTCGAGCCCGTCGAGGCGGAGCCGCTCAAAACCCTAGATAAAAGCGGCAGGGTAATATACCTTGGTACGCTGAGCAAGATATTATCACCGGGCCTCAGGATAGGCTGGGCCCTAGCCGAGAGCTGGGTGGTGACCGCCCTCGAACTAGCCAAGCAGAGCGTGGACCTGCACAGCTCCACACTATCCCAGTTCATAGCGGCCGAGGCCATGAGGAAGGGCCTAGTCGACAAGACGGTCGAAAAGGCTAGGACAATCTACAAGGAGAAGCGCGACGTAATGCTTGAATCACTCGAGGAGTACTTCCCGAGCTCGTGCAGGTGGACGCGCCCGGTGGGCGGGCTCTTCATATTCGCCTACCTACCGGAGGGCCTCGACACCAAGGCGATGCTACCCGAAGCCATAGAGAGAGGCGTGGCATACGTGCCGGGGGCGAGCTTCTTCGCAGAAGGCGGCGGCGAGAACACTATGAGGCTCAACTTCAGCTACCCATCGAAGGAGCAGATAAGAGAGGGCATCAGGAGGCTAGGCCTCCTGATAAGGGAGAAGGTCGGAGGCTAGGCCTCAAGCCCCGCGCCCCCGCTCCCGCTATTCTTCTAGCAGGCCGAGTATCCTGAGCCTCTCCCTCAGCGCCTTGAGGGTCTCCTCGGTCTCGGGGGGTAGTGGGGGCCTCACGTAGGGCTTTACCGGCAGCCCCATCATGGAAAGTGCCGCCTTGATGGCTCCCTGATAGGAGGCCCCGGCCCTTAGGGCCCAGAGCACGCGCTCCACCCCGGCCTGAGCCTCGAGCGCCTGGGAGTACTGGCCGTGGACCCAGGCCCCCAGGAGTCTCCTGAAGGTCGCCGGTACCACGTTGGCTAGTCCGACTATCGCTCCTGTTGCTCCATAGGCGAGTGCCAGTAGGACGGCTTCGTCGAGGCCAGCGAGGACCCTTAGCTTCCCATCACTTTCCCTTAGGACATCCGCCACATAAGTGGGATCCCGTGTAGTGGCCTTCACGGCGACAACGTTGCTGCTCTCCTCCGCTATCCTAGCAGCTGCCTCGGCGGGCACGGCGGAGCCTGCGTGCAGAGGCACATGATAGATTATGAGGGGGGACTCGAGCCTAGCCGCCAGATTGGTGTAGTATTCAACGAGGCCTTCGGGGGAGGACTCGAGGTAGTGCGGGGGAGGCACGAGGACGGCCTCGGCCCCCGACTCTACAGCAAGTCTTCCCCATTCAACGGCCACCTCCAAGGGCGCGGGGGGTACGCCGGCTAGGAGGCCAGCCCTGCCGCCAACGGTCTCGGCTACTTTTGAGACGAGCCTGGCCTCCTCCCGGGGCCCGATTAGCGATAGCTCGCCAGTGGAGCCGCCCACCAGCACGGCGTCTACTCCACCGTCGACGAGCCAGGAGGCCAGCTGGGCTGCAGCGTCGTAGTCTATTGGGCCCCCACGGGACTTGTAGGGCGTCACCATCGCGGCTATGAGGCCCTCCAGGAATCGAGGAGAGCCGCCAGTCAACACAGGGCCACCGGGTTCCCACTGCTCCCCGGGTTATTAACTAGGCCCGCCCAATCTCGGGCACAGCAGGAGGCGCTTGAGGGTGGCAGCGACGCCCGGGGCAGGGGAGTCGTGCGGCCCCCAGCTCGAGGCATCGCTAGAGGTAAAGGCTAGGGTGGAGGGCGTCATAAGGCCGGCGACCGGGTATCGCTGGTATGGCTCCGTACTCGTCAGGGCGGAGGGCATCGGGCGAGTGGCCCTCTTCATGACGGGCTCGGTGGCACAGTGGCTCCAGCCGGGCGAGCAGGTTGTGCTCGCCTCCACCGGGGAGCCCCACGACTTCGCCGGAGGCCTTCGGATACTCGAGCCCGGCGAGTACACGTTGACGCGCCTCACGAGCGAGGGTCCAGTACTGGTCTGGCCGCCCTGGTGCAGGCTCTACGAGGTCAAGAAGCCGTACTACCACGGGGTGGTAATGGCTAGGGAGGCCTCGAGCGAGTCCGACTACGAGGCCGTCGCTGGCCTCGAGCAGTACCATTATGCGAGCAAGGAGGAGCTGGTGGCGATCTGGAAGTGCCCCCGCTGCGGCACCGTTGTAGAGGCCAACACGAGGCCCAGGTGCCCAAAGTGCGGGGCCCGCATGATACTACAGGAGATCCGGGGGAGCTTGCCGAGTAGCAGGTTCCTAGTGCTGGAGCTGCTCACGAGGAAGCCGTACGAGCCGAGGATCATAGGCTACGTGAGGGTTGACACCCCGATCCCCCTAATGCATAGGAGGATCCCCACGCCCGACGGTGGCTTCAAGGTCGAGAAACTGGTCAGGGAGAAGGTGTTCCCCCCCGACTGGTTCCACCCGACATTCTGGCCGATAAAGCCCTCAGAGAGGAAGAGGGTGCTATCCATGTACCGGGAGCTGGCCCCAATCTACGGGAGGAGGCTTGCCAGGGCCATAGTGGGCTCTAGGATAGCCGAGGAAGCCCTCGCTAGGGCGAACACCGCCGCCGCGAGGATAGCTAGAGTCGTGGTCCACCCGGACTTCCGCGGGGGAGGAATAGGGGTGCTCGCGGTCAGGGCGGCGCTCGACTGGATAAGGGAGAGGAGGGTGCCGGAGATGAAGAGGAGGAAGCATATAGTGGAGACTATAGCGGCTATGGCTAGGTATAACCCCTTCTTCGAGAGGGCTGGGTTCCGCTACGTCTGGGATACCGCAAGCGGGCGCCCCGTGCTTATGTACCCGCTCAGCGAGGAGGCCAGGAGGAGGCTCGAGGAGTTCCTAGCCAAGGACCCCGTGGCCTCGAGGCACGGGGGGATCCTCTACAGGTCCCGCTACAGGCCCGCGCCACCGCTCTCCGCGCCCATAAGGTTCAGGGATGTAAGTAAGAGCTACTCGAGCGAGCTGAGCCTCGAGGGCCTCCCAGCGGAGGTGGCGGAGGCCCTCAGGGCATTTGGGGTGGAGCGTAGGGTCGTCGAGAGGAGGGTCATAGACGAGGCGAACATAACCATAGAGCCGGGCGATATTGTGGCGGTCGTGGGCGCTAGCGGCGCTGGCAAGACGACCCTACTCAGGCTCTTGATAGGGGCCCTCGACAAGGCGTATTCATCTAGGCCGGAGTACAGGCCCGACTCCGGTGAGGTAGAGGCCCCGCCTAACCCGAGGCTGGCGGCGCTCATACCGGGCGAGATAGAGCCGGAGTTTGGGGGCGGGAGCCTCCTAGAGGAGATAACCAGGATAACCGGTGACGTCCAGGAGGCCCTAGAAGTCCTCAGCATCAGCGGGATAAGCGACGCGGTCCTCTACAGGGCCAGGTTCTGGGAGCTGAGCACGGGCCAGAGGGAGAGGGCGAAGATAGCGGCGCTCCTAGCCAGCAAGCCCAATATCCTGGTTATAGACGAGTTCATGGCCCACCTAGACCCGACGACCGCCAGGTGGGTGGCGGGCCGGATAGCTAGGATTGCAAGGGAGCACGGCATGACTGTGGTGGCGGCCACCCACCGCCGAGAGGTTGTGGAGGCCCTACAGCCGAGCAAAATATTGGTAGTAGGCTATGGCAGAGTTGTTGAGGCCTCCGGCGTGGAGGAGGCCCTCTAGCCCCGCCTAGAACTCTCCTGAGAGCTCCTCCTCGGCCTCCTCTACATCCTCGCCCTCCAGGGCCAGCAAACCCTTGGCCAGGGCCTGGCGGGCTATGCGCTCGGCCTCCCTGCGGCTCCTAACCATGACCAATGCTATATCACCTATCTCCTCCACTACAACCCCCTCGACCCCAGAGGCCACCTCGTTCACGCCGTCAAGCCTGACGGGTATAACGTAATAGCCGTGGGGGTTCCTGCGGGCTAGCAACTCGCGGATGAGCTCCTCTACCGACTTACCCTTCCGGGCCACTCCAGTCACCTTGGGCGTCCGGTAAGTAGTGGGGCCTGCGGGTTAATCAGTCTAGTCAAGGCGGGTGTAGGGCCTCAGCACTCAAGACCCTCCTCACAGGCCCCCAGGGGGGCCTCGGGTACGCCGAGCTCATCAGCAGGCCCCACCCGCATATCAGCCGTCTATTTCGAGGATTACAGTCCTCTCCCAACCGAGGTCGAGGGGGTTCTCCGGCTCTATAATCCTAACTATTCTAGCCTTCACCCCCTCATCCTCAAGCGTGTACACCAAATCCTCGATCCAATCGTTAACGCCGCAGGTCTCCGTGAAGGACCCGCTTATCCTCACAACAAGCTCCCTCCTGTCTAGTGAGACCATCTCAGCCCTCGCCTCGGGAGCCCTATAGGCGTTGTACCTCTCAATGGCTCTCCTTATCGCCTCGACCAGCTGCTCCCGAGCAGCCTTCACGGCCCCGCTCCCCGGGGCCCCTATAATAGGTGCTGGAGTAATATGGGTCGCACTGGTGGCACCGCTGTGATGAGTTTTAGGCCCCGCGACCTCAAGAGGGCCATGAGGCGTATGGGCCTCGAGGTCGAGGAGCTCAAGGCCACCAAGGTTCACCTGGAGTTGGATGACGGTACCGCCCTGCTGGTTGAGGAGCCCCAGGCCGTGCTCCTCATAAAAGCTAAGGGCCAGCCGCCCATGATATACGTGATTGGGGAGCCAGTCCGCGTCGAGGCCAAGAGCGAGGCGGGGGAGACCCCCGAGATCAGCGAGGAGGACGTGGCCCTCGTAGCGGAGCAGGCGGGTGTGAGCCTCGAGGAGGCCAGGCGCGCCCTCGAGGAGACCGGCGGTGATATAGCGGCGGCCATACTCAGGCTCCAGGGCGCCTCGGGGAGCAGCCAGTAGTCTGCCTCCCTAGGAGGCAGGCTCGGCCCCCTGGGTGGCGGCGCGTAGCGACGTCACCAGCTCGTCCACGCTCTTAGCCAGGCTTAGTATGAGGGGCACGCCTTCAAGCTTCGCCAGTTCTATTGCCAGGGGATCGACATGGCCCCGGGGCCCGTGTATGACTACAACGCTGGGTTTTACCGGTGATACCCTAACCGCCACGAGGGGGCTGCGACCCAAGCGGACGCCCGTGAATACTATCGCCCTGTCGACCGTGGAGCCTAGGAGGCTGTAGAACTGGACGCCTGAAAGGCTTATTATGGCCTTAATGCTGTCTACCACGGTGTAGCCGTAGACCAGCCTCTCGACAGGGAACTCGGGTGCCAGTATTGTTCCCCTTACGGCCTCCGCCAGCTCGCTTATGCTAAGCGGCCTCTCGAACTCTCTCATATCAATGACGGCCCCCGGCGGCGCGCCGATGCTCCTAGCTAGCCTCCTTATGCGGTGGCCGCCAGCCTGGAGGTCTATCTCTATGAGGGTCCTAACGAACCTCTGGATGAACCTCGCACCCGGGAGCCTCCTCCCCTTCTCATAGTCGCTTATGACACTAGTCGATATGCCCATACTCCTAGCTAACCTGCTCTGCGTGACCCCAAAGTATTCCCTCCACTTCCTCAGGGCAGACCCTGTGTCGCGGGATAACACTATATCGCCTGCTATCCTCCTAGCTATGTAGTAGACTACATAGTCGTTGGCGAAGTCGAATCCCGCGGGTTCACTCAAACCCCGGAGACCCCGCATTCGACTATAGACGATTAGGGCCTATAAACTTGCCTGGCCAAGACTCGGCGAAGCACCACGCCATGGCGAACGGTTAAAACCCCTAACAACCAATCCAGCCTCAAGGGGGCCCGTCGTCTAGCCTGGCTAGGATGCGGGGTACGCCGGGCCCCGAGGAGGGGGCCAGCGCCCGACTCGGGACCCCGTGGTCCGGGGTTCAAATCCCCGCGGGCCCACCAAGTTCTCCCAGTTCCTGAGCACCCGCCACGCCAACCCGGCGCCGGGCAGGCCGAAGCCCCGAGGCCCTGCACAGCCGCTATATGCCTCTTAGGACGGTATATAGTCTAGACACAGCTCTATATCCTCTATTGTGAACACATTAGAAATCATGGGCGGGACCCTCCCGCGGGAGCCGCGGGAATGCATAGGCTGCTAGGCATGCAGCGGTGGCTCGCAGCGGCCCTCCTAGTGCTACTCGCCGCCCTCGCAGTCGGTGCCGCCGCCTGTAGGGTGGAGAGGAGTGTAGTCCTCTTCGGGAGTGGGTCCACATTCGTTGAGCCCGCTATGGTTGCCTGGATAAGGGGCTTCCAGGAGAGCCATCCGGGCGTGAGTGTCAACTATGTGGGCGGTGGAAGCGGCAAGGGCCAGGAGGACATACTAGGCGGTAAGGTGGACTTCGCATGCAGCGACCCGCCCCTGAAGAGGAGTGCCCTCCAGGCTAACCGGGGGAGGATCCTCCAGTTCCCCGTTATACTCGGTGCCATCGTTGTGACCTACAACGTGCCGGAGATAGGCTCGGCCCAGCTGAACCTCTCCGCCAGGGTCCTTGCTAGCATCTACCTGGGTAGGATAGTGTACTGGGACGACCCCAGGATAAAGGAGTTGAACCCAGCTATCGCATCGAGACTCCCCCATAAGCCCATCATAGCGGTCCACAGGAGCGACGCCAGCGGCACGACCCAGATATTCACCACGTTCCTCTACAAGGCCAGTGGAGGCGTCTGGCCCAAGAGCCTGGTAGGCAAGGTGATCCCCTGGCCCGTTGACTCCACGGGTAGGGGACTGGGCGAGCAGGGGAACCCCGGCGTCGCCAACGCCATACAGCACACCCCCTACTCCATAGGCTACATCGAGTGGTCCTACGCCCTAAGCAGGGGGCTCCCCATAGCCCGCATCGAGAACCCATACGGGCTATTCGTCGCCCCCACCAGGGAGTCCATAGAGGCCGCCTACACGGGCAGGCCCACTCCCTCCCCTCAAGGCGACTGGTCCGCCTACGTCTACGACGCCATCTACTCCAACTCGACACCCAGGGCCTACCCGATAGTGGGGCAGACATTCATGATACTATGGCGCATCCAGCCCGACGAGGCCAAGTGTGAGGCGCTCCGAAGCTTCATAGATTACATAGCGGGGCCCGGCCAGGAGCACGTGCCCACAGGCTACGCGCCACTCCCACCCCAGCTCAGGGAGGTAGCGCTCAACGCTTCAAAGCTCATCGAGTGCGGGGGTGGGGCCGGTGGATAGGAGGCTCCAGCGCATCCTAGGCCTCGGAGGGCTCAGGAGCAAGGACGACGAGAGGTTCGTGCTCCAGCACCTACCAGCGTCGCTGCTGCTACTACTAGTGATACTCTCGATGCTAGCGGTGTTCACGGCCTACTCAATCCCAATCCTGAGGCGGGAAGGCCTACACGTGTTCACAGACTCCACCTGGAGGGCGGTCGAGGGGACCCCCTCAAGGGAGTGGTACGGCCTGGCGCCAGCAATATTCGGGAGCCTCTACACTAGCATCATAGCGGTGCTACTCGCTGCCCCGCTGGCAGTCTCCCTGGCCGTGGTGCTCGAAGAGCTGACGCCGCCCAGGCTCCGGGGCGCCCTCGCATTGCTCACCGACCTCATGGCGGCGACGCCAACGATAATCTACGGGCTCTGGGGGCTGGCATACCTCGCCCCGCACATGTACCCCGCACTGGCCTGGCTAAGCAGGCACCTCTCGTGGCTTCCATTCTTCTCGAAGTATCCCGTCTCCGGCTACACGATAGCCACTGCTGGGGTCTTGCTGGCTGTGATGAGTACCCCCTACGCCGCCGCTGTGATAAGGGAGTCCTACTCGATGATACCCTACAGCATCAGGGAGGCAGCATACGCCATAGGAGCCACGAGGATCGAGGCCATAAGGATCCTGCTGGGCATGGTGAAGCCCAGCATCATCGCGGGCCTCGCCCTCGCCTTCGCCCGAGCCATAGGCGAGACCGTCGCCGTGAGCCTGGTTGTGGGCAACGGCTACACGATAACATCATCGGTTACGGACTCCGGCGTGACGGTGTCGAGCCTCATAGCCTCGCAGTTCGGGAACGCAGGGTTCTACCACTACATGACGAGCGCCCTCTTCGCCGGGGGCCTGGTCATCTTCGCGATAGGCTTGGCCGTGAACCTAGCCGCCGTCTGGTACATGAGGAAGTGGGAGGAGGGGATGGGGATTGCGAGGGCCTAGGAGGATGCTGGCCAGGAAGATGTGGAACTACGCTGGCCTGGCGGTTCTAGTCACGCTAGCGGGCCTCGCTGTGGCGCCTCTCCTGCACATACTCTACCTCGTGGCGCTCAAGGGGGGCGAGGCCATAGCTAGGATGGGCGAGGTCCTCCAGGCCCTGGTTAGGAGC
>JALWEW010000146.1 GCA_027039295.1 Acidilobaceae archaeon | reverse complement strand
ACATAAGCCTCGTCACCAAGAGACAGGCCGAGGACATGCTGTCAATAAGGACCAACGGGATAAGCGATCCCTCCATAGACCTGAATGTGGGCCACTTCAGACTTAAAGATGGGTCGAAGGGTTATGTACTCATCTTGGGTAGTAGGGCGGACTATGTCGTAGTGATAGGCACCGCTAGGGAGAAGGCCCTTGTGGGCCTACCGGGTGCTAGGGAGTTCTACGAGAAGCTAGTCGCGCTGCGCTCCCAGGCCTGCGGGGGCTAGAGGTTGCAGCGAGAGTAGCGGAGCCAGTCCACCCAGGCGATGCTGCGTACTAGTATTGTGGCGTAGGCTCCCGCGGGCAGGGCCGTGACCAGGATTGCACCATCGCTTGTTGGCCTACAGGATATCCTGCAGACCGGGTATGCGAGCGGCCGCCAGGACCCCCTGGTGGCATGTGAGGCCCAGAGCCCCGGAGGGAGGCCCTCCTCCTCCATGACCTCTAGGACGGCCTCCTGCCAGGGGGTCGAAGGCTTCCCCGGCGGTGGTAGGCGCCCGGCTGGCGCGGCTACGCGGCCCCGGGGGCATGCTAGGTGCACCCTGCGCCTCGTTGACGTCCATGGGTCGAGGCCGCGCCGCTCGAGCCTCGAGAGGGTCCTATTGAATATGTAGGCCTGGAGTGCCTCAAAGTGTATTCTCCTAGGCCCGTATCTGGAGGCCTCCAGAGGCGAGCGCCTGCGCTCGACGGCCTCTATGGCCCTCCGCTCATATGATCCCGGGGGCTGGAGCGCGCGCTCCTCCAGGGGGTATCTTCTCGTGTACTCGAGGACGAGGCCACCGAGTCTTCCGAGGAGGCGTAGGTACCCAATATAGTGCGTGTTAGGCCTCTCAACGCCGAATCGCTGGGGGCCGTAGTAGCCTGGTATCCACCTCAGGCCACGCGCTGCCCTGCAGAAGGCCTCGGGGTCGCCCTGGAGCCTGACGTGGAGCCTGAATACGTTGAAGCCGTGTGCCCCCGGTGCTAGGGGGCGCGACTGTCCCACGAGCCAGGCCCTGAGGCGTCCCACCTCCACACGGGAGGGGGTGCTGCGTGGGTTCTTGAGGGCTACGTACTGGTATGATACTGAGCACGCGTCCTTGAGGCCTTGGAGGCTGTAGGATGCGGCGCCGAGTAGGGCTGCCAGCCTGCGCGCGGCCTCGAGGCTGTCCAGGGCCTCCTTCCTGACGAGGTATAGGGCCCAGCCGCCCCCACCGGTTACACGCCTGGGCTCGGCCACCGTGAAGCCTTGCGGCCTCTCTATCCAGGCGGTATAGCCTGTGAGGGGCTTGTATGCCCCGGGATCCATGCCCCAGAGCCTCTCGAGGGCCCTCAGGGTGCCCCTCATCCCCATGCGGGTGCCCTCGGTTTAGTAGAGCTTGAGGGAGCCGGTGACCTTATCGACAAGCTGGGCGGGGGCTGGGCCAACGGCTACAGCAGTCTTTGTGCCCGGGGACAGCTGCGTCAGGCCCGCGTCCTCCACGAGGCTAGCCGGCAGGCCGAGGGCCACGGCGTCAGTGTAGACCTGGATCAGCTCTCGCTCGCTGTTGACGCGTAGGACTATCTTCTTCTGGCCCTCCATCCTCCAAGCCCTAAGCCAGGCCAGCCACTCCCTGTTGCCGCTATCCATTACTCTGAATACGGCCTCGCAGCTAGCATGGGCTGCCTGGGCCGCGGCCTTGCCGGGGCTCATACGCAGGTCCTTTCTGAGCACTATAGACTGCTTGTACTCCCAGGGCAACCCGGGACCCCTACGGCTCTACTATGTCAGGCGTCCTCGGGTATAGGGCTGCCTCGTGTATGCGCTCCAGCCTTAGGAGGGTCTGCATGAGCCTCTCAACCCCCATTCCGAAGCCGCCGTGAGGGGGGAAGCCGTACTCGAACATGTCCAGGTACCAGCTGAAGCTCTCGGGGTTGAGGCCCAGCTCCCTCATACGAGCCCTGGGCCTTGCCGGCTCGTGCTCCCTGAGGCCGCCGCTGCTCCACTCGACGCCGTAGGGGCCCGGCCCCATCATGTCTATCCTATGAGCTATCCTGGGATCCTCCCTGTCAACCATGTAGTAGAAAGCCG
>JALWEW010000145.1 GCA_027039295.1 Acidilobaceae archaeon | reverse complement strand
CCGGCGAGCCCCGGAGTGGCGGTGGGCCCCGTCAAGGTAGCCCTGACGGTCGAGGAAGCTTCTAGAAAGATCAAGCGTGGCGACGTACTAGTGACTAAGATGACTGATCCCGACTGGGTACCCTACATGAAACTAGCTTCCGCCATAGTAACCGATGAGGGTGGTTTAACAGCACATGCAGCAATCGTGGCGAGGGAGCTTGGTATACCAGCCGTCGTGGGCACCGGTAACGCCACGCAGGTCCTTAGAGACGGGATGATTGTAACCGTAGACGGCAGCCGCGGCGTTGTCATGCTAGGCGAGGTAAAGAGGGAGGAGGCGAAGAAGGCTGAGGAGAAGCCTGTCGCTGTAGGTGTCGGTCTACCAGCCGAGGTTATAGTGAACCTTTACCCCGTAACGGCCACCAAGATATACATGAACCTCGGCCACCCGGACGAGGTTGAGAAGTACAAGCACCTGCCCTTCGACGGCATTGGCCTCATGAGGATAGAGTTCATTATATCCAGCTGGATAGGCTACCACCCACTCTACCTGCTCGAGCAGGGCAGAGGAGTCTTCTTCGTGGACAAGCTAGCCGAAGGAATAGCGAAGGTCGCAAGTGCCATATACCCGAGACCCGTAGTCGTGAGGTTCAGCGACTTCAAGAGCAACGAGTACAGAAGGCTCAAGGGCGGAGAGAAATACGAGACCTTCGAGGAGAGGAACCCGATGATAGGATGGCGCGGCGTGTCCAGGTATATACACCCAATCTACGAGCCGGCGTTCCGCCTCGAGGTCAGGGCAATCAAGAAGGTCAGGGAGGAGTGGGGCCTGAAGAACGTGTGGGTCATGTTCCCCTTCGTTAGGACTACATGGGAGCTTAGAAAGGCCATTAAGATACTAGAGGACGAGGGCCTAGAGCGTACCAGGGACTTCAAGGTATGGATGATGGTTGAGGTACCCAGCACCGTATTCCTAGCCGATGAGTTCGCAAAGCTAGTGGATGGCTTCAGCATAGGGAGTAATGATCTCACACAACTGGTACTCGGCGTTGATAGGGATAGTGGGCTACTATACAAGATGGGCTACTTCGACGAGAGGGATCCAGCTGTCCTGAGGGCGCTGGAGATGCTTATAGACGCGGCGAAGCGCAATGGAATAACCGTTAGCATATGCGGCCAGGCCCCGAGTGTCTACCCCGAGCTGGTGGAGTTCCTTGTTAGAAAGGGCATAGATAGTATAAGCGTGAACCCCGATGCCGTCGTACGTGTCAGGAGGCTCGTTGCAAGCATAGAGAAGAAGATACTGCTCGAGAAGCTCACGCACGACCACTAAATCCTGCACTCCCAGAGCTAGAATGGCTGGACTCAGAGAGGGACTACCTCGTCGTCGGGGGGCTCATATTTACCACTTTTATCCAGGGACACTAGTATCTCGTATACCTCGTCTTCGGTGCCATTCACGAATAGTACTCCTATGTTGAATTCCTCTATGAGCATGCCTAGATAGAGGTAGGCTGCTGGCCCGAGTTTCCCGTGTCTCGTGAAGTATATGAGGACCACATACTTACCGGAGTCGGCTTCAGCCGGTGGCCCAAAAAGGATGTACGAGGCTGGCTTGCTAGCTTCCCCCGCTAGGAGGTCATACCTTGGAGGGTACACTATAATGTAGACCACGGCCTTGCCGAGCTCGACGCGGTAAATGGGGGGCAAACCGGGCTCCGTTTCAACGGCCTCAACCTTAAAGCCCTTATTCATTAGGTGTTCGGCTATCTTTGAGGCCTCCTCAAGGGCAGCGACTTTATCAAATCGCTCCCTCAGCTTCTCACGGAGGCTCTCGACCATCCTCTTGAACTCATCCGCTCCCACGATTTCGAACTCGCTAGTCGACATAGCGGAGCACTCTCCCCGCGGACCCCTGAAGGGCCCTTGCAAGGTTAAGACTCTAGCCGAACAGTCAAATTTAGCGGATGGTGGCTAGGCTTGCCTGGCAAGCTTCGCAGGCTCCGGCGCCCGCCTCGGATAAAGGTGCTGGAGGCCGCCGGGGCCATTGGTGATGGGAGGGTAGTCCTCGAATCGCCACAGCCCGATCTCACGGTAGCCAAAGTTGTGAGTTCTGACGCGTCCCGCGAGTATCGGGTAGTAGTTTCGAGGCGTGGCCCCAGGGTGTTGTATGTGTACAGCAATGACAACGGCACAGTCTACAGGGGCTACGTGGGCTATCCCATAATAGCGGTAATGATGCTGACGGGCATCCTACCGAGGGACAGCGAGATTGAGAGGACCCTAAAGGGTATCCCGTGGAGGGAGCTCAACGAGAGGTTCAAGAAGTACTCACTTGTCGAGGAGTATATTCGTAAATCGCTGGGAGACGGGGATGCATGGCGCCGTATTGAGGATTTTAGGGAGAGAGTTCTAAGAGAGCTAGCACGTCTCACACTCTACTATGACGAGGAGCTGGCGCGCGGGGCTTCAACCCCTTAAGGCCCCGCATAGTCACACCCTAGGCCGGACGGGGTAGGTAACGTGTCATCCGCGCTGGAGATACTATGGGTCGAGAAGTACAGGCCTAAGAGTCTCGACGAGATAGTCGATCAGAAAGAGATAGTTGAAAGGCTTAAGAAGTTTGTTGAGGAGAAGAACATGCCCCATTTACTGTTTGCGGGCCCTCCGGGTACAGGAAAGACCACCGCGGCCCATGCCCTTGCCCATGATCTCTATGGAGAGAATTATAGGCAGTACATGCTGGAGCTCAACGCCTCGATAAGCGGCGATACGCCTGTACTCGTCCGGAGAGGGGGCAGAGTTAGGCTCGTCAAGGTGGGGGAGCTAGTCGACTACTATATGGATCTGCAGAAGCCTATGGTGGCGGGTAACAGTGAGTACGTTAAGGTCGGCGACCTGGAGGTACTCTCTCTAGACAAAAGCGGCCACGTTGCCTGGAGGAGAGTCTCGTATCTCGCACGCCACGTGGCTCCCGCTTACCTAAGACTTCGACTCAGGAACGGCGGTGAGCTAAAGCTCACAGGTAACCACTCGGTTTACATCTACGAGGATGGCGGGTTGAAGCTTGTAAGTGCTTCCGACCTGAGGGTCGGAGACAGGCTTGTATCATTTGCCCAGCAGATAACGAGTTCGACGTCCAACCATGCAGGTCTGAATAATAGCATCGTTAACGCCCTGAGAGCTGGAATAAGCGGTGAGTCGTTTGATTACACATTACGTGAGCGCGAGGCGCTTCTGGACGTGGTACGCGTGAGGAGCATCCCCGGGGGAAGCCCGGCGGGCGCCTGGCTTGCCAGGGTAACGGGCTACAAGTCCTATCTTACAGGGGACTCCGTTGTCGTTGAGAGCGGCCAATACGAGGGGCTCGACTATATCGAGATAGAGGACATCGAGGTCATCAACAAGCCCCTCCTAGTCTACGACCTCTCAGTCCCAGGGACCGAGAACTTCTTCGCAGGCGAAATCCCAATACTGCTTCACAACAGCGATGAGAGGGGGATCAATGTAATCAGGGAGAAGGTGAAGGAGTTCGCTAGGAGCCGCACGCCGCCCGGGATCCCCTTCAAGATAATCCTCCTAGATGAGGCCGACAACATGACGGCGGACGCGCAGCAGGCCCTCAGGAGGCTCATGGAACTCTTCACGGTGTCAACACGCTTCATATTGATAGCGAACTATCCCTCTAAGATCATAGACCCAATACAGAGTCGCTGCGCCTTCTTCCGGTTCACGCCCCTAAGGAAGGAGGACGTCATAGCGAGGCTAAAGTACATAGCGGACAACGAGGGCGTCGAGTATGACGAGGAAGCACTGGAGGCCATATACGAGATCAGCGAGGGTGATATGAGGAAGGCAATCAACATTCTACAGTCATCAGCCTACCTAGGGAAGGTCACGGTGGACACGGTCTACAAGGTTGTGGGTATGGCTAGGCCTAAGGAGGTCAGGGAGATGATACAGGCGGCTCTCCGCGGGGACTTCACGCTGGCGAGGGAGATGCTGAGGAAGCTAATGATAGAGTACGGCCTCAGCGGTACTGATGTTGTTAAGCAGATTCACAGGGAGATATTCGGGCAGGAGGTGAAGCTACCTGAAGAGGTTAGGGTGCTCGTAGCAGATTACCTAGGCGAGATACACTTCAGACTAGTCGAGGGCAGCGACGATGACATACAGTTGAGCGCCTTCCTAGCATGGCTAGCGCAGGTCGGCAAGTCACTTGGTGGTTAGAATTGCCGCCCATCCGGGGGAGAGGCAGGACTCCCTGGGTTATAAAGTACAGGCCTAAGAGGATAGATGAGGTCGTTAACCAGGACCAAGCGAAGGACATACTCATACCGTGGTTTAAGCAGTGGGCGGAGGGGAGGATCCCACACAAGAGAGCGGCCCTCCTCTACGGCCCTCCAGGGGTAGGGAAGACTAGCCTCGTCGAGGCCATAGCAAACGAGTTCAAATTCGAGATGGTCGAGTTGAACGCTAGTGATTATAGGAGAGCTTCCGATATACGCAGAACAGTCGGGGTCGCCGCCTTTAGGAGGCCCCTCTGGGGCAGAGGAGTGATTATACTGCTCGACGAGATAGACGGTATATCTCCTCGCGAGGACGCCGGCGGCCTCAGCGAGTTGCTCAAGATAATACCGGAAAGCAGAAACCCTATAGTGATGACAGCGAATGACCCCTGGAAGGATCAGCTGAGGCCTCTCCGCGAGGTATCGTTAATGGTGGAGTTCAAGCCCCTCGGTAAGAGGGATATAGTAGCGCTACTCGAGAGAATATGCAGGCTCGAGGGGCTGTTATGCGATAGAGAGGCGCTCTCGTACATAGCGGAGAAGAGTGAGGGCGACGTGAGAGCAGCGATAAACGATCTCCAGGCGGTCGCGGAGGGCTATGGTAAGGTTACGATAGGCGTGGTAAGGGAGATAGTCAGGGGCAGGGAAAAGAAGGTCACCCTCTGGAGGACGCTCAGCGAGGTATTCTACGGCAAGTACTCCTGGGCCGTCAAGAGGGCGGTCTCTAACTCGGAGGAGGACTACGAGACCCTCATAGCGTGGATCAACGATAACATACCCGCGAAGTACCAGCACCCGGAGGACCTATTCAGGGCCTATGACGCGCTGGCGAGAGCCACCCTCTTCCTGAACAGAGCTAAGTACGGGGGTGACTGGAGCCTGCTCTCCTATGTGTTCGACCTGATGGGCCCTGGTGTTGCATTCGCACGCAAGCACCAGCACGGTAAGGGTAGGTATCAGTATCCCCAGAGGATCAAGCTCCTCGCACAGCTGAGGGAGGTACGGGAGGTCCGCGAGGCCCTTGCAGCCAAGCTCTCTGAGAGACTCTTAACAAGTAAGGCGACAGTGAAATCCGAGGTCCTGCCATACCTGATGGTAATATTCAGGGAGGCCCCCACGCCCATACCAGCGGCCTCACTGGCACTATCGTACGGTCTTAACGAGAGGGAGGTCAAGTTCCTGGCGGGTCCCCGCTACAGGGAGGTCTTGAGGGCGGTCGAGAAGATAAAGAAAGCCCAGGGATCGACGGGCACGGCCGCCGAGGCGCGTACCAGGGCAGGCGCCACAGGCGAGCTTGGAGGGAGGCGTGGGGCGGGCCGCAGAAGGCAGAGAACCCTCTTCTAGGCAGTTACTCCTTAATCTTGTACACCACTCTTACATCTCCTATCCTAGTCGTCTCGTATTGGCCCTGCTCATTTTTCTCGAGGCTCTTCACCATATCCCATATATTATCGAGGGCAAGGAGCACCCCTGTTAGGGCCTCCATCTCCACGCCAGTTTTGGCCCTGGCCTTAACGCTAACACAGACCTCGACGTAGTTATCGCCCAAGCTGTGCTCAAAGCCTATCCATTCAATTAATATTGGATGGCAGAATGGGAGGATACGGCTGGTGTCCTTGACGGCATTCAAGGCTACGGCCTTGGTAACCTCGAAGACGTCGCCCTTGCTTATGCTACCTTCCTTTATGGCCTCTATCGTGGAGGGCTTGAGGTATATCCTGCCGCAGGCCTTAGCCTCTCTGGCTACCACCTCTTTTGGGGATATGTCAACCATTCCACCGCTCATATCCTATTCACCCAGGCTCTCCATGAGGTCACGCAAGAGGGCTACCTCGGGCTTATAGAGGTTCGCCTCTATTATGCGGAGCCTCCCTATTCTCCTGACTGTGACCACTCCCTCCTCCTCTAGCTCACTGACGTACCTGGAGACTAGGCGATGGTGCAGTCCACTCTCCCGGGCAAGCCTGGTTATATTTATCTGGCCATACTTTAATATTAACCTAAGCACGCGGATCCTCCCGGGGCTCCGCAGGAGCCTCTCCAGGTTCACGTCAAACACCGTTCCCTCCTACCCGCCCATCCTATCGATGAGTATATGATCCAGAACCTCGAGAAGGACGTCTACGGGGATTTCGGGTGCTAGCCTCACGCGGCCCATCTTACCC
>JALWEW010000144.1 GCA_027039295.1 Acidilobaceae archaeon | reverse complement strand
GGCCTACTGCTAGATCAAGGGCTAGGAGCGGCACGTGCCGGGCCGCCAGCTCGCCCACCTCGCCCCGGGGCCCGACTATGCTCCTCGACACCCTCCCCGCGCTGAATAGCGAGACCCCCACGGCCAGCGCGACCCCTAGCCTGTAGCCCTCCAGGGCAAGCACGGCGGAGGCAATGTAGAGCGCTGCGAGGGCGATGTTCTCGCCTACCAGGAACGACTCGAGGTCGGCTACGAAGAGTATCCCCACGTGCCCGGCCACGAGGAGGCCCAGGAGGGCGGCCAGGGCCTGGGCGGGCTGCACACCTCTCACCGATGCGAGTTCTACCTAAGAAGAATTTTTAAGTCAGACCCTTCTCGGGGCCTTCCATGGAGCCTGGCGTAGGCCGCGGCGAGGGCCTCCCGCAGCGGTCTCACGTAAACCCCGATATCCTCTCCAGCATCGCTTGTTATAATGGCCAGCAGCGCTATGACGTGCTTGCACAGCGTGCTGCGAGCCTGGAGGCCCCGCCTCGAGGCGGCCGAGGCCGTTACTATGGAGTCCATGCACGTGCACTTAACAACGTACGGTGAGGCCTCGGCGTAATGAATAGCGTCGTCGGGGAGTTGAGCCTCTTCAACCTCGACTAGGCGGCCATCTAGGCTCCTCAGCAGGATCCTGCGGGGGCCCAGCGGGCCCCTAGCCCTCGACGATATGAATGACGCCATCCAGGAATGCTCGCCGAGCCTCCTGATACTAGCTACGAGGCCCCTCCTGAGTATCTCCCCCGCACCATTAACCCTCCTCCTCACGTAGTCGAGTAGCCCGGGGTCGGCATCGTATTCCTCGACCACTAGCCTGACCAGCAGCCTCTCTATCCTCCTCAGGGCCCTATACTCCGGGCTCTCCCGCGGCACCGCCACACTCAACACTACTCCCCAGTAAAGAAAGGGTGTCGAGTGGAGTTTTTCTATCCACCAGCTCGTGGAATGCCTAAGCTATGGCGAGCCAGAACTCCCTCTCGTAAAACTGGATTGCCCTGGCCACGAACCTGTACCTCTCCATGTCGAGGTACCTAGAGGCTATCTCCTCGGCCATCCCCTCCAGCTCGTCCCAGGGCCCCTTGAAGAGGTCGAAGAACCTCGTAGCCCTAACCCCGGCCCTGGCAGCCCAGCGGCCCAGCCTCGAGCAGTTCTCCCCCCATACTGGTAGATTAACTGTCATCGCAACTGCCAGGTCGCCCATGGTGCCGTGGAGGGCTAGCCACTGGAGGAAGTGCGTGTAGGCCACCGCCCTAGGCGAGACCCTACTGTAGCTGAACCTGACCCCCACCTCGGCCGCCAGCTCCTCGAGGGCCTGGAGCGCCTGGTAGTCACCGTCTATGAGGGTCTTCACAAACCTCCTCTCAAGGGCATCCGACGCCTTCACCATAGAGTGCGACAGCGCCTTTAGGTCGTGCGGCACGATATACAGCTGATTGGCTACGAACGCCCTCAGAATCTCCATCGACGGCCTCGCTACGGAGGGGGCCTCCAGTATCTCCCTGTTGAGACCCTCCAGCTCCCTCCTCAGGTCCCCAATAACACCCACGCCCCCGCACCTCCAAGCCGCGAGAGGAGTCGTGAGGCTTATCACGGGGCCCTTGCTCCCCACGCATAGGACTGGCCGGCCTCGCCTGGATCACGGGGGCGCCCGGGAGTCGGGGGCTTTTATAGCGTCTAAGGGGCTCTAGTGCTACTACAGCCTGTAGACGCTATATTTCCGGTTCTCCCCCCGTCAAGAGCGTGGATTGTGGGGGGATCAGGGATAGCGGCCTCAAGCCCCCTCAGCGGGCTGGTGGATAGGAGGATATACGAGCACCCCGTGCTAAAGTTCGACCGGGGCAGGCGTGTCAGGATAATCTTCGAGGGCCGCGAGATACCCGCCTACGAGAACGAGACGATAGCGGCCGCGCTCTACGCCGCGGGTATAGTACACTTCAACTATAGCGGCCACCTGAAGAGGCCCAGGGGCCCATTCTGCATGATAGGCAAGTGCAGCCAGTGCATGATGAGGGTTAACGGGATACCACACGTTAGGACATGTATAACGCTGGTCGAGGACGGCATGATAGTTGAGAGGGAAGACGTGCACGACGCCGAGCTACCGACGCCCACGAAGAAGATGAAGGTTGAGTACGTGACCAAGGACTACGATATAGTGGTGATAGGCGCTGGCCCCGCCGGCCTTAGCGCGGCGATGCAGGCCGCCAAGCTTGGAGCCAAGGTTGCCGTGCTAGACCAGAACCCCTTCCTCGGGGGCCAGCTAATAAAGCAGACACACAAGTTCTTCGGGACTAAGGACAGCTACGCCGGGACCCGGGGAGTCGAGATAGCCAAGATGCTCGTGGACGAGATAAAGGACTACGAGAACGTTGACATATACCCCTCCGCGCAGGCCATAGGCTACTACAGGCGCGAGGGTGTCCTAGTGGCGTTCCAGTCGAGGAGGCTCGCCGAGTACAGGGTGCTCAAGCTCCGCGGTAAGAGGTACGTCGTAGCCACGGGCGCCATGGAGAGGAGCCTCGTCTTCCCCGGCAACGACCTGCCGGGCGTCATGGGGGCCGGCGCAGCCCAGACCCTTATGAATGTCTTCGGGATAAGGCCGGCGGACGAGGTTCTCATCATAGGAGCCGGCAACGTGGGCGTTATCATAGCGTACCAGGCCGCCCAGGCGGGGATAAAGGTGAAGGCCGTGATAGACATACTCCCCAAGACGGCTGCGTACCTCGTGCACGCCTCCAAGATCAGGAGGATGGGCATACCCGTCCTCATGAGGCACACGATCAGGGAGGCCTACGGTAAGGGCAAAGTTGAGGGAGCCGTGATATACGAGGTCGACGAGAAGTTCCGCCCCGTGCCGGGCAGCGAGAAGGACCTCGCCGTGGACGGCGTCTGGATGGCCGTTGGCCTCACGCCGAGCGTTGAGCTGCTAGAGCTAATGGGGGCCAAGATCAAGTTCGTGAGGGAGCTGGGAGGCTACGTGCCCCTCAGGACGCAGTACCTCGAGACCACCCTGGACGGTGTCTACGTGGCTGGCGACGCCACTGGCATAGAGGAGGCCTCGACTGCGATGATGGAGGGCAAGATCGCTGGCATAAGCGCAGCCTTCAGCCTAGGCTACAAGGCGGACTGGGCTGAGAAGGAGAGGGCCCACGCAATGAAGTGGCTCGACGAGTTCCGCTCGAGCCCCCACTACGCCAGGATCAAGGAGGGCATTCAGAAGGTCCTCATCCAGAAGTGATGGGGGGGTGAGTGGGTGTGAGCAGTAGTGAGGGTAAGCCCAAGAGGGTTGAGGCCGAGGAGCTCCTCGAGATGCAGAAGGAACTCAACGCTGGCTACATCTCCCTGGAGGACCTGAGGAGGGCCGGCAACCTGCCCCCGGGCGAGATAGTGGAGAAGGGCATACCCGTGCCGATCTTCGACTGCCTCGAGAACATACCCTGCACGCCCTGCCACGACGTCTGCCCCACGGGCGCGGTCGTCATGGAGACGATGAACGATAAGCCCAAGGTCATATGGGAGAAGTGCACCGGCTGCACCCTCTGCGCCCAGGCATGCCCAGGCCTGGCGATAACCATAGTCTACCCCAAGTTCGGCGAGAAGAGGCTCAAGGGTAAGAGGCCGGATGCCGAGAAGCTATGGCTCGTCTCCATACCCTACGAGATGCTCCCCATACCCAAGAAGGGCGAGAAGGTCAGGGTCTATGATAGGGGCCACCGCTACCTATGCGACGGCGAGGTATACACTGTTATTAAGAGCCCGCGCTTCGGCACCATACTTGTTAACGTACTCGTCCCGGGCGAGTGTGCTTTTGAGGCTAAGTATGTGGAGGTGATACGTGATGAGCAGTGAGACCCACAGGTTTGAGCACCCCGCGATCGTCTGTAGGTGCATGGACGTAACGCAGGAGGAGATGATACAGGCGTTCAACGCTATGGTGAAGTTCCTCGGCTCCTTCGACGCCGACACCTACAGGAGGATGAGCGGCGCCGTAACGGGCTTCTGCCAGGGTAGGGGGTGCCTGCAGCACCTCCAGAGGATCCTTTCGGGGGAGCTACGTAAGATAGGCGTTCAGCTCGACCCAGACAAGCTCGTGCCGAAGAGGAGGCCTCCCCTGCAGCCCGTCCCCTTCGCGGTGTTCGCTAGGCTGGAGGAGGGTGGCGAGCAGTGAAGGTCATAGTGGTTGGCGGGGGAATAATAGGCGCCCGCGTGGCCGAGGCCCTCGTGTCGGAGGGTGTTAAGGTCACCCTACTCGAGGCCCGCTACTTCACCTACGGCGCCACCGGCAGGGCCACGGGGAGCATAACTGTCCAGCAGAGGAAGCCCGAGCTAGTGAAGCTCGCCCTCCAGACGAAGGACCACATACTAGAGTTCCAGAAGAAGGCGGCCGAGCTGGGCGTGCCCTTCGCCCAGAGGTTCATGAATGATGATAGCCCGCACATAGCTGTAGCCTTCAACGAGGAGGAGTACGAGGACCTCAAGAAGCTAGCTGCCATTTGGAGGGAGGCGGGGGCCGAGGTCATAGAGGCTGACCCCGAGAAGGCTAGGGAGTACTTCCCCCAGCTGGACCCCAACGCGTTCTACAAGGCATTCATAACGCCGAACGACTACAAGCTAATGCCCCACCCAGTGACGTGGGCCCTCATAGCGGCCGCGAGGATCCAGGGAGCCGAGACCTACACGTTCGAGGAGGTGGTGAAGGCCGAGGTCAAGGAGGAAGGCGTCAGAGTAGTCACTAGCACTGGCAAGGAGTTCACCGGCGACGCCATCGTTGTAGCCGCGGGCGCCGCCTCACCCAAGGTGCTAGCACTCCTAGGCGACGAGCCCGGCGCTGAGGTCAAGCCCATGTACGCCGCCGGGCTGGTAACGGAGCCCTTCAAGTACAGTATAAAGGCCACGATCAGGGTCCACAGCCAGTCCTTCAGGTTCCTCCAAACCGTCAGGAAGGAGTTCGTGGCAACAATAGACAACATGGGCTTCGAGAACCCCGAGCTCAGCACTGAGGACAGCCTGGAGTTCCTCGAGAGGGCCAGCACGCTTGTAGTGAAGCTGCTGCCAGCATTCGCATACGTTAACATACTCAGGTCCTGGGGCGCCTTCGTGGACTTCACGGCCGACGACCTACCAGTGGTCGGGTGGAGCACCAAGTACCCCGGCAAGGTATACCACATCTACGGCTTCAACGACTACGGCCTCTCCGTGGGCCCCGTAGCGGCGGCTAAGGCCGCCAAGGAGATAGCGAGCGGCACCAAGGACCCGGACCTCGAGGCCTTCAGGCCCCGCAAGGCCTAGCGGCCCCCGGGGGCCCTCTTTTAATAAAACTACCCTCCAACCCCACGCTTTTCTAGGCGGGATGACTGGAACCCGGTTTCAACCGAGCGTGCATGAGGCCAGGTTACTCCGCGGACCGCCTCCACGCTACTAACAAGCCCGCATTGAAGGAATGAATAGCGACAGCATCCCCCTTCCGGGCTGGGGCTGAGCGGTGGGGGGCTTCAGGATCCTCGGCCTCGAGGAGGTCGTCATAGCCGTTAGGGACGTGGACAAGGCGGCTGAGGACTTCAAGAGGATGTTCGGCTTCGAGTTCAGGGGCGGATGGAGGCTTGATAACGAGAAGATAAGGATTAGGATGGAGCCCCTCGGCGAGACCCAGCTCCACCTCATGGAGCCCACTAGCCCTGATAGCGTTGTGGAGAGCTTCCTGGAGAAGAGGGGTGAGGGCCTCAACCACATAGCGTTCAGGGTCGAGGGCCTTGACTCGCTTATAGAGCACCTTAGGAGCCTTGGGGCCCGCCTCGTCCCCGAGGAGCCTGTTGAGATAGTCCACCCATACACGGGCGAGAGGATACGCTACATATTCATCCACCCCAAGAGCGCCCACGGGGTCCTGGTTGAGCTTATCGAGCACCTAGGGCCCGGAAAGGATTGACCCCGGGCCTCCGGCCCTCCACGATCTCTCCGTCGAGGTAGACTGGGGCCCCGCCTATCCAGACCCCGAGGGGCTGGCCCCGCAGCTCCATCATGGTGGCCGGGTGTAGCTTGGCTTTCGAGTAGCGGGGCCCAGGGAAGCGCCATGAGGTGTGGGGGTCGTAGGCTAGAATGTTAGCCCTGAAGCCCTCCTGTAGCGCCCCGTAGCGCTTGAGGCCCAGCACGAGGGCTGGGCCCCTGCTGGTGAGCCAGTGGAACTCCCCGAGGCCCAGGGCGCCCGAGGCTACCAGCCTGTATGCCAGCCAGGGCCAGGCCTCCAGCCACGGGAAGCCCGGGGGGCACGTGGGTGGGAGGCTCTTCTCCCTCTCCTCGTGGGGCGCGTGGTCGCTTGCCAGCGCGTCGACACGGCCCTCGAGGAGCATCTTTACTAGCACCAAGCGCTCCCCGGGGCTCCTCAGTGGGGGGTTGACCCTGCCGAGGCAGGGGTCCAGGGGGGCCGTGGTGTCTAGGAAT
>JALWEW010000143.1 GCA_027039295.1 Acidilobaceae archaeon | reverse complement strand
CCCTACCTCCACCCCCCAGGCGACCCGGCCGACTTTGAGGAGACAATCGTAGATGGCATTAAAGCTTACATCCACAAGAGCTGCAAGCACCGCCCCAGTTAGAGCGTATTGCATTGAGCAGCGCATGCCGCCAGCCCCTCCAGGCGACC
This sequence comes from Acidilobaceae archaeon, assembly GCA_027039295.1. GTDB lineage: Archaea > Thermoproteota > Thermoprotei_A > Sulfolobales > Acidilobaceae > Calypsonella. Next base: position 1,958 of record JALWEW010000143.1, on the reverse strand, counting down.
CGATCCTATGCTGCCTGCCCTCCCCTGCTCGCCGGGGCTTGCTGCAGTTGTATACGAGGCCTAGCACTTAAACGCCGCCACCCAGCGCAGGGGCATAGTGGTGGGGTGGCAGGGCTTGTCTAGGTACATCGAGAGGCTCACGCCGGTGCCTGAGGCGCTCCGCCTCCTCGAGGAGAGGGTTGCCAGGGTCGAGCCCCTGGGTGAGGTGCCTGTCTGGGAGGCCGTGGGGCTCCCCGTGGCCGGGGACGTGGTGGCGCCCCACGACTGGCCGCCCAGGCCTAAGAGCGCCTATGACGGCTACGCCGTGAGGCACAGCGACGTCCCCGGGAGGCTGAGGCTGGTCGGGGAGGCCCTGATAGGCAGGGTGGACGTGGGCTTCAGGATAGGCCCCGGCGAGGCTGCCTACGTCACAACGGGCGCCTACCTACCGGAGGGCGCCGACGCCGTCGTGCCTGAGGAGAAGGCTAGGGTCGAGGACGGCTACGTTATAGTAGAAGAGCCGATCGAGAAGTGGAGGAACGTCGACCCACCGGGCTCCATCGTGAGGAAGGGCCAGCTCCTCCTCGGGGACGGGAGCGTCGTGAGCCCGGCCGACGCCGTGGCGCTCCTAGACGCTGGGGTGACCAGCGTGAGCGTCTACAGGCCCCTCAGGCTCTCGCTGATAAGCACTGGGAGCGAGCTCTTCACGCCGAGCGATCCCGAGGAGGCTAGGCGTAGGATCCTCTCGGGGGAGGTCGCGGCGACCACGGGGGACTTCATACTATGGTTCGTATCGTCCTACGCGCCATGGGTCGAGATCGTGGACACAGCGCTCCTCCCCGATGAAAGGGGGGCCGTGGCGTGGACTGTGAAGAGGTTCCTCGAGCGCTCGGACATAGTGCTCCTGACGGGCGGCACGGGGCCCAGTAATATTGACCTCTTCTACCAGCTCGCAGGCGAGATCGGCGGCGAGCTGGTATTCAGGGGCCTCTACGTCAAGGGCGGCAGGCCCACGAGCGCCTACGTCGTAGGCGGCAAGCCCGTGATAGGCCTCTCGGGCTACCCCCTCAGCGCCCTCCACGCCTTCACGAGGCTCGTGTACCCCCTCCTCAAGTACATGGGGAGGGTCACGAGGGCCCATCCACCGCCGCCCTTCGTGGAAGCCCGCCTGGGGGCTCCAGTCAAGAAGGGGAGGCCGAGGCCCGTCAAAGTCAGGGTGGAGTGGAGGGACGGGGAGTACATAGCATACCCACTCGAGGATAGCCTGCAGCTCACGAGCGCCAACGTAGGCCTAGCAATGGCTGATGGGATTCTCTACACCGGCGACCAGCCCCTACAGGAGGGCGAGAGGGCGATCGTGCTCCTCTACAGGGAGCCCCAGGGTGGGGGGCCGCAGCCCTAACCCCTATCTAATCTGTATCAATTTCTGTTCAGTAGTGAAGAACTAGTAGAAATAAGTTTAGACGCTTTAATCCCCTCTTCGGCTAGGGGGCGACGGGTGCCGCCCCGTGGCCAGGAGGGTTCTCGTGGTCGGCGGCGGCATAGCGGGCGTCGGCCTCGCCAGGGCCCTGAAGGAGAGGGCTGGCTCCGAGTTCGACGTCACGATAGTGACAAAGGACACCTTCTACCTGGCCGGCCCCAGCAGGCCCCTGCTGCTCACGGGCGAGCAGAGCTACGAGAGGATAATCAGGGGCTACGGCGAGCTCGAGAGGATCGGGGTTAGGGTTGAGCATGGCGTCGTGACGAGGGTGGTGCCGGAGGAGAGGTACGTCGAGGTAGCCGAGGCCCCCACGAGGCCCTCGCCCAGGAGGCTCGAGTACGACTACCTAGTCCTAGCGCCTGGCGTGGTCCTGGACGGCACCGGCATAGAGGGCTACGGGGAGTATAGGGGTAGCATAGTCGACGTCTACGAGCCCGGCAGGGTGGAGGTGTTCAAGGGGAGACTCTGGACCGAGGCGAAGGGAACCGTAGTGGTATAC
>JALWEW010000142.1 GCA_027039295.1 Acidilobaceae archaeon | reverse complement strand
GGTCTCGGTAAGGCCCCCGCGCCCGGTCGAGGCGCCGACCCTGCTCTTCGGGTTCCCCTCTCTCCAGTACAAGGCCTCCGATGTCGCCTCGAAGCTCCTGGCGTTCACCCACGCCGAGTACAATAGGGGACACCCGCCTCCCGGAAGCGTGTACGTAGGCGTTGACGGTAGTCTCTCCACCGCTTACGCTATGGCGGCGGATGCCGCGGGTCTCGGCGGCATATCCCGGGGCCTCAAGGCCCTGAGCCTAGCCGGAATCTACCTGGACGGCAGGGTATCAAGGTCGGGGAGGATCTCCGGGATAGATAGAGTCTACGCGGAGAGGCTCAGCTCCAGCGGCGAGCTAGGCGTTAGAGTGGTGACTGCGCTCAAGGTCTACAAGCCTCACAGGCTCCCCCTCTGCCAGGCAATGCATGTGACCATAGTGCCCCCCTATCCACTGGCCGTTGATGGTGAAGAGTGCATTGATGCGTTGGCTGCCGCAGGACTGCGGCAGGTATCGGAGAAACCCGCGGCCGCCCTCAGCTCCAGCGAGTTAAACAATGTAATAGACGTTGTCTTGGACTACCTGGAATCCGAGGTTGACGCCGCGGCCTACGTATCAGGTAATCTAGTCATAGACAATGCCATCCCCGAGGATCCCCGCGAGGCAGCCCACGCCATACTGCACGCGATGGACTCCTCGGGCTGCTATGCTGCCGGGTTGCTAGCATACGTTGACGAGGAGGTTGAGTACCCCGCTGTGGAGGCCGCTCTAGAGCGTGAGGCGCCAGAACTCGTCGAAGCCCTCACGGAGTCAAGACCCGTGAGGGCCCGGGGGCCGGGCTGGCTAAGGCTCTACGCGTTGGAGAAGAAGGTATCCAGCCCTACACTAGCATATCTAGCCCTACGCAGCATAGGGGCCATTGAGGAGGACTCCGTTATAGCACTACCCAGCGAGGAGGGCCTCCTGGTATCCCCGCTCCAGGCCTCCCTTGTAGACTACACCCTGCCTAGAAGGCTTGTCGAGTCCAAGGCGGCTAGGGAGGAGGGGTTCTGGCTTGTCATACCTGAAGAGGGGAGCGTGTGAGGCAAGGCTCACACTGGAGTCCCCGTGGGCCAGAGCCCTCCGCGAGGCCCTGGAGCCCGATAACGCCCACGCACCAGAGGGTATACGGGTCACGTGCAAGGCTAATCGCGGAGGGCTGTACTGCGAGATCCGAGCTGAGTGCAGGGACTCCAGGGGGATCCTGAGGCTCAGGAACACTATAGATGACCTAATCGAGAACGCCAAGGCGGCCCTAGAAGCGCTCGAGGCCTCCAGTGGCCCTGAAACTTAAAGTCCCTCGAGCCTAAGGCCCCCCGCAGGGGAGGGTGAGTTATGCCCAGAGCTAGGTCAAGAGCGGCGGTTAAGGACACATGGAGGCTGAAGAAGTGGTACACGGTGGTCGCGCCGCCAGTATTTGGGGAGGCGATACTAGGCACGACGCCGGCTGACGACCCGCTGAAGCTCATAGGCAGGGTCATGGAGACCACGTTATACGACATAACAGGTGACTTCGCCCACGTCCACATAAAGCTCTACTTCCAGGTGATAAGGGTTGACGGGGACAGGGCGATAACGAGGTTCAAGGGCCACGAGCTACTCAGGGACTACATCAGGAGCCTGACGCGCAGGAAGAGCAGTAAGATAACGGGCATATACAATGTGTGGACGAAGGACGGCTACGGCCTGAGGGTGACAGGCATGGTATTCACTAGGTATAGGTGCAAGACAAGCCAGAAGAAGGCCATAAGGAAGGCTATGCAGGAGGTCATAGAGAAGAGGGCTAGGGAGAGCACACTTGACGACTTCATAAAGGCTATGGTGTTCAGCGACCTGGAGGGCAGCCTTGCACAGGAGATAGAAGCGGCGGCACGCAAGATATACGCCATAAGGAAGGTCGAGATAGCCAAGTCTAAGCTACTCTGGATACCCGGGCCCAACGGGCCCGAGAAGGCCGTAGTAGTCTCACCACTGCAGAGCGGCGCCGCCTCCACGTAGGCCGGGAGAGTAGAGCCTAGAGCTGTCAAGTGAGCCTGGAGGAATCCACGCGGCGGGTGCCCCCGGGTTTGCGGGATCCCTGCCTTATAG
>JALWEW010000141.1 GCA_027039295.1 Acidilobaceae archaeon | reverse complement strand
GCCTGAGATACCTCGACTACGCCTCCAGGTACGGCGTGGAGCTAGTGGTAGACCGCGTGACCAGCGTGAAGCCGGGCCCCGAAGGCTTAATCGTCGATTTCCGCGAGTATGAAAGCATAGTCGCAGATGCTATAGTGTCCACTGTAGGCCCTTACCCCGACATAGTCACACTAGCCCCCCTATGTAGGGGTTTCACCTACTCGGAGACGATAAAAGCCATTGTCCCACGGTTCGCAGAGAACCACTCCTGCGGCGAGGGAGTCTTTGTTGCTGGGCTGGCCGCAGGTGAGGTGAGCGAGTACGCCTCCTATCACGGAGGCGCGCTTGCCGGCCTCGGGGCAGCCGTCTACCTCGGCCTAGCAGACGAGTCGGACCTGAAGGCGGCACTAATAGACCTGATGAAGGATCCCCAGGCTGCGGACCTCCTAGTGGAGCAGAGGCAGGGGCCCCAGGCCAGCCCGCCGGCGGAGCCCGAGATGCTCGTCTCCCCGGGAGTGGCTCGCGCTGAATTCGTTGACGTCTGCACTGGAGTGGAGCTCGCAGCACTAGAGCATTACCTGAGGAGGTTTAGGGATGTAAGAGCTGCAATAGAGGCGACCGGTGCGCTTAAGGGGCTCGACTCGGGCAGGGAGGCCTTGCCAGCAATAATACAGTTCTCCAGTATGATACTCGGCGTCTCGCCAGCACTACTACCACTAGAGACCATAGTCCCTGCTGGAGCCGCAGCCCCCCTCAGGCTCGACGAGGCAATGCTTATCGCCGGGGAGGTGTGAGTCCTTGGTTAGGATAGCGGTCGTTGGAGGGGGGCCCCACGCAGCCGTTATAGCCCAGGTTCTCTCGAGGACCCTGAGGAAGACCAGCATAGCAGTGGCCTTATACTCCCTGGGAAGCGGGTACGTCTTGCTGCATAGGCTCTATACTGACAAGCGTAACCTGGAAGTGGCGATCGACACTTACTCGCACTTGAAGAAGCTCATAAGTAAGGGTCAGCTTTTCAAGAAGGTGAGAATCTACTACCTTGTCAACGATGCTAGTGTGGCATACGCAGTGAGGCGCGTTGAGAAAACGGTCTGGGAGCCTAGGAAGGTTGGTCTGCGCGTTGTCGAGGGAAACGCTAGCTCGCTGTCTCCGGTCAGAACGAGTGCATTAGCTTATGTAGAGGGTGAAGCGTACATCGCGCTGGCCCCTAAGCTCACGGTTGCTCTGCTGAGGAGCTTGAAGAGGGTGGAGAGCCTCTACAACCCGCGCATAGGAATTGTGACCAAGGAGGGGAAAGTCGTGGGTATAGATGTAGGCGGCACCTCCTATAACTTCGACTACGTAATAGTTGACGAGGGCTACATATGGAGGTCTAAGCTGCAGGACTACGTCCCCAAGTGGCTTCCTAAGAGCAGGGTTGGGTGTATAGATGGATTCGCCCCGCTGAGTGCCTCCCTTGTAGTATCTGATACTCTTAGCGGCGTATGGCTCGACAGGCGCTTCACCATATGCTCAGAGACAGCCAATGGCACCAACGGGGCCGTCAAGCTTCTCGGGAGCCTGGTCAGTGCTTTGGGCGACGTGGTAGATAGGAGCGATCTCCACTTAATCCAGGGCCTCAGGGCTAGGGAAACAGCCCTAGCACCAGACAAGTCGCCCCTCGTAGGAAGCCTAGAAGGGGGGCCCTCTGGGCTCATAGCGACCCTGGGATGCTATAGTGACTGTCTGCCATTATCAACAGGTATAGCGTCTACTGTATCAGCAATCCTTAGTAGTGGGGCACAGGTAAAAGTGAAGGGTGGAGAGCCCGTAGCTGTATATGATATCGCTAGGCTTGATAGAAGAGACCTCCTAAGGGAGGTGCTGGGCTTCCCTAGCCTTAGCGGGGGAGACCCTCCTAGATAGGATGTATTCAACTCTATCATTAACTATACTTAGGTATCTCACGAAGGGGAAGTGGGGCGCATCGCTTTGCAGGTATTCTAGTAGCTGCGGAGGCCAAAATGTCTCCCCGGAAAGGTCTTCGGGTCTGAGCCACTTGAACCTAAGGCCTCTCTCCTTCTGATGGGGCTCACCTTGTATATTGCACCGGAAATAGAAGAGTATCTCGTGTCTCCTCCTACCCTTTCTAACCCCCCTAAACTCTACGACATAGACTAACTCCCGGGGCTCAGCTACGACTCCAGCCTCCTCGATCATCTCCCTCACGAGGCAAAATGGTATGCTCTCCTCGTACTCGAGCCTACCGCCCGGAATCTCTACGTGGCCGTCGGGCGTGATCTGTACTAGGAGCCTGCCGCTGCCGTCTATGGCTATGCAGCGCGCTCTTACTCTGATGAACCCCCATCGTCTACCGTGCATCGGTCGACACCACGCAGGTACCTCTACCTCGTGGGATCAGGTAGTGTTACCCTAGTTGTACTATGCGATGCATAGATTATATGTAGGTAGCGCACTTATAACAACAGCGGGGTGTGGGGTTTGATCTTGGAGCTGCTGAAGGCCCTAAGGGGCGTTGGAATGGCTAGTCCTGGTGATATGGTCGCCGTAACTGGCATGCCTAGGTATCTAGTCTTGTCTGCATTCAAGTTCATGGAGGAGCTAGGCCTAGTCGATGCAGTATACTCTAAGGGTAGCCACAGGATATACAGAGTGAGCAGGCTCGGTGAGCATCTCCTAGATCTTGGACTCGACGATCTGAGACTCATAATCGAGGAAGGCCTAAATGCCATCGAGGCCCACGGCGGGGACGGCAGTACTACAGGTACTCAGGCTATGGTTACGCAGGGTAATGCGGGGCAGGAAGAGGCAGCCGTCATCGAAGGCTAAACTCCTCCCGGAAGGGTCTATAGGTCGTCGGGCAAGTGGGGAGGCTTCTCCGCTAGGTTGACAATTGGTATTACTACGAACCCAGTCTTGGCATATGCAGCTACCTCAACGGTCTCCCCCGTCATGTCAGCCTTTACAAGTATGTATTTAGCATCCTCGTCTAGCACATCCTCATCCTCGCTCCTAGAGTAGTAGTATACTATTGGGAGACCGTAGAGCTTGTAGTAATCCTTGAATGAGGCCTGAAGCATGTAGTACACTTTTCCGTCTTTCTTAAAGCGGTATACCGGCATTACTATTAGGCGGGAAGCCATAGTTGATGCAAGCCTGGCAAGGTCGGACAGGCTGCTGACCCTGATTGTAATCACGGGTTCTACCTCACTAGCCAAGAGGGGCACCCGGGCGGCCCTGGCGAGAGTCAACCTTAAGAGCTTATGCATGGCGCAACCGGCCACTACAGACTGGAGCCTAAGGCCTCGCTGGTGTGGCAAGCATTTATTGAAGAGGGGGCCAGAGCTGGTATGGAGCCCTTGAGGGGTGCCTGGTTTGAGGATTGACATCCGGTGGCACGGCAGGGGCGGTCAGGGCGCTGTAACCGCGAGCGAGATAGTGGCTGCAGCAGCCATACTAGAGGGTCGTTACGCTCTTGCGTTCCCGGAATTTGGAGCCGAGCGCCGTGGAGCCCCGGTGAGGGCTTATACTAGGATATCCGATACGCCCCTCGTGCCTAGAACCCCAATAACTAATCCTCACATAGTAGTGGTCTTGGATCCCTCGCTGCTGACGAGGGAGACTATAGAGGGTCTCAGAGAGGGCGGCGCACTCATCGTAAACACCCGCCTGAGTCCTGAGGAGGTTGCGAGGATAGTAGGGCTCGACAGGGAGGTCAGGGTGGCTGTTGTAGACGCTGTGAAAATAGCGATGGAAACCCTGGGGGTGCCTATTGTGAATACAGCCATACTGGGCGCGCTCGTGAGGGCTACTGGCGTAGTGGGCCTCGAGACAACTCTAAGGCTCGTTAGGGAGAGGTTCAAGGGCCGCCTAGGCGAGGCTAACGTGGAGGCTGTAAGGAGGGCGTACGAGTCAACCCATATAGAGACCATACTACCCCCGCAGACCGCGTGAGTGTGTAAGAGAGGGGGTTAGGCTTGAGTAGTGAGGGCTCACTGCCCGCTTACTACGAGATACCACCGGGAGGAGCTATACTGGAGCCCGGGAGCAGCCTCAAGTACAAGACGGGGAGCTGGCGTGTCCTGAGGCCGATCATAAACCAGGATAAGTGCGTCAGGTGCCGCCTCTGCTGGGTCTACTGCCCTGACGCCGCAATCCTGGAGCTTGACGAGGAGTATGTAACGAGTAAGGGTAGGAGGTACAAGATAACATACAAGGTCAACTACGACTACTGCAAGGGCTGCGGGGTCTGCGCCCGTGAATGCCCGGTTAATGCCATAGAGATGGTGCCCGAGCCTATTGGAGGTGAGGAGTGATGGCGGTAGCCGCGGAGGAGAGGCTCCACGTGGAGAGGAAGAAGCCCAGGCCCCTCTCTACCAACAGTGCTATAGCGCATGCGGTCAAAGACTTGGACGTGGACGTGGTGGCGGCGTACCCGATAACTCCACAGACCACCGTGGTCGAGAAGATAGCCGAGTTCATAGCTGATGGGGAGCTCGAGGCCGAGATGGTTCACGTAGAGAGCGAGCACAGCGCGCTCTCAGCCACCGTGGCCGCCGCGCTAACCGGCGCCCGGGCGTTCACGGCGACCGCTAGCCAGGGGCTAGAGTTGATGCACGAGATACTCCACATAGCAAGCGGGCTGAGGGCGCCCATAGTGATGAGTGTGGCTATGAGGGCCCTCTCAGCTCCGATAAGCATATGGAATGATCACAGCGACGTGATGAACGCTAGGGACACTGGCTGGATAATATTCTTCGTCTCCAGCGCTCAGGAGGCGTATGATACGGTCATACAGGGGTATAGGATAGCTGAGGACAGCGATGTACTGCTACCAGTTATGGTGGCCTATGACGGCTACGTGATGAGCCACACGATGGAGCCCGTTGTGACGGAGGACAGGGACTCGGTCCTAGCCTATGCCCCCAAGAGATCCTTCCCATACAAGCTAGACCCCGAGAAGCCCGTGACCCTAGGGGCGCTGGCAGACCCAGACTGGTACTACGAGATCAAATACCAGATAGTAGAGGCAATGCGCCGCGCCCTGGGTAAGGCTAGGGAGGCTGACGAGGAGTTCGGCAGGAGATTCGGTCGCAAGTATGGCCTCGTGGAGTGCTACATGTGCGAGGACGCTAAGTCCCTGATCGTGGCCGCCTCGAGCTACGCTGCCACGCTCAAGGCAGTGCTACCCAGGGCTTGGGAGGAGGGGGTTAAGGTAGGCCTGCTCAGGCTAAGGCTCTACAGGCCCTTCCCGGAGGATCTAGTAGTCGATGCCCTAAGCAGGGTTGACTCCGTACTCGTGATAGACAGGGCTATAAGCTATGGAGCGCCCTACCAGGGGCCTCTCGCAAACGAGTTCTCGGGCCTCATACTCAAGCATGGTCTAGGAGTGAACCTCGTCAGTGTGGTGGCCGGTATAGGGCAGAGGAGGATGGTTGACGATGACTTCCTAAAGCTTGCAAGGCTAGCCTGGGAGGCGAGGACGGTCAGGAAGCCTGAGACCATATTCTATGGGGTGAGGAAGTGATGGCTGCCTCACTAAAGCCCCCCGCTCGGGGGGAGAGGTACAAGAGCCTCTTCCAGATCCCCCGCGAGGAGTGGTTCGTAAGCGGCCACAGGCTCTGCGCTGGCTGCCCCGTGGGCACGACGATGAGGATGCTAACCAAGGTAATAGGGCCCAACGCAATAATCGTTAACGCCACCGGATGCCTCGAAGTTGCATCGACTCCCTACCCATATACTGCTTGGAGACACCCCTGGCTCCACCTAGCCTTCGAGAACGCTGGAGCGGCGGCTTCAGGTGTCGAGGCTGCGCTCAAGGTTCTCAAGGCTAAGGGCAAGCTTGACAGGGACATCAAGGTGGTCGCCATAGGTGGCGACGGTGGTACTGTCGACATAGGCCTCCAGGCTCTCAGCGGCATGCTTGAGAGAGGCCACAAGGTCATGTATGTCCTCTACGATAACGAGGCCTACATGAACACTGGCATCCAGAGGAGCGGCGCTACCCCGTGGGGGGCTTGGACCACGACCACGCCAGCCGGTAAGAAGTGGCGCGGAGAGTGGAGGCCGAAGAAGGATATAGACGCCATAGTAGCCGCCCACAGGGTGCCCTACATTGCCACAGCGAACCCTGCGTATCCCGTTGATATGGCTAACAAGTTCAAGAAAGCATTCGAGCTAACCGATGAGGGCCCGACGTTCGTGCACGTGCTTATACCATGTGTGCCGGGCTGGAGGATAAAGGATGATATGGGAATCACGGTCGCAAGGCTCGCCGTCGAGACGGGCGTGTGGATCCTGTACGAGATAGATCATGGAGAGTTTAGGGTTACATTCCCAGTGAAGAGGAGGAAGCCTGTTAGGGAGTATCTGAAGCTCCAGGGGAGGTTCAGGCACTTAACCGACGAGGAGATCCAGAAGATACAGGAGATGGTGGATCGCCAGGTGGAGGAGGTCAACAAGCTCGTGGGCAAGGAGGTAATAGGTCCCGTGGCCTAGACGCAACTAATACGATACGCGACACTAGGAGACTCCAG
>JALWEW010000140.1 GCA_027039295.1 Acidilobaceae archaeon | reverse complement strand
CTCGGGGTTCTTCACGCCACCTCCAACCGCAATCATAGCTTCGAGGCCTGCGCGGTCTATCAGGGAGCGTGCCAGCGAGACAGCCTCAGGGGGGACTGGCTTGGGGGCCCCACTGCCGGCCTCGAGGTAGACTATCCTCGCGCCCATCATGGCCCCGGCTAGGGCGTATGCCGCCGCTATGTCGGGCCTCTCGTAGGGTACGGGCCTAGCGGCTCCGACATAGCCAGCGGCGCCGCCGTGCCCGACGATTATGTAGGCGGTTGGGATCGGCTCGAGGCCCATCCTTAGAACAAGCGGAGCCCCCTGTAGCTGGGCTCCGCTTAGGTAGTAGGGATCAATGCTGTTGAGTAGGTACATGAATAGCACGGCGTCCGCCTCCGCCGTGAGGCCGTTTACGTTGGATGGAAATAGGATCACCGGGAGGCCTGAGGCCTCCTTAGAGGCGCGAACGACCTCAGACAGCCTGGGCTCCAGGACGCCTAGGCTCCCGCCAACTAGTATGGCATCGCTGCCAGCGCTAGCCGCGCTTCTGGCTATGGCGGCTGCCTCGGGTGGTGTGGTCTTATCAGGGTCTATTAGTGTGAAGTGTAGCCTAGCCCTCCTCCTCTTCTCTAGGAGAGCCCTCAGCACCCTCCTCATCACTATCCCCGGCCTCCTCAACTAAGGCCTCGGCTAGCGCCTCCGCCAATTCGTCGCTAGATTCGCTGGCCTCCTCACCCCCCGCCTGGGCCTCCCCGAGTTTGCCCTCGTAGGCCATGTCCACAACTTTATTATAGACGTCTATCCTCTCGTACAGCTCGGGTACCTCTAGTTCAAGGTACAAGCCGCAGCTGCCACACTTAACTATGGCCTTCTTGAAGCCAGGCTTGTCCTTCAACCTCTCGAAGTCGATGGTAAGGGTGGGCTGCCCGCAGATCGGGCACTCGAAGTAGCGCATCGAGGTCAGCTTCCTAGTCCTACGCACTCTCTTAATCTTCTTCCTTCTCCTCCTGCCCAAATCCTGCACCAGCAGGACGCGTGTCGGATGGAAGTTTTATCACGTTTGCCCCCATAGGGGATGGCCCTCGGCTTCTGAGGGGGCTAACCCTAATAATCGGCTGGCCGGTGGAGTAGAGGCTTTGGCGGTGGCTCGTGGAGTTCAAGGTTAGGGATTCCAGCTTAGCGCCCCAGGGGCGTCTGCAGATCGAGTGGGCCGAGGCGCATATGCCCGTTGTCGTGGAGCTCCGGAGGAAGTACAGGGGGTCGAAGCCGCTCACGGGCATGAGGGTATCGCTCTGCCTGCATGTCACCAAGGAGACGGCGGTCCTCGCTAGGACAATCAAGGAATGGGGGGCCGAGGTCTATCTAGTTCCTAGCAATCCTCTCTCGACGCAGGACGATGTGGCGGCCGCACTGGCCGAGGAGGGGATCCATGTCTACGCGTGGAGGGGGATGAGCCCCGAGGAGTACGAGTGGGCTCTATCGGTGGCGGCGTCCGCCGAGCCCGACCTTGTAGTTGATGATGGAGGGGACTTACATGTGTACATGCATGAGAAGGCCCCTGATAAGGCTAGAAGAGTCATCGGAGGCACCGAGGAGACCACGACTGGTGTGATCCGGGAGAAGGCTCTGGAGCGCGAGGGGAGGCTCATGTACCCTATAATAGCGGTTAATAATGCGTTAACCAAGTACCTCTTCGACAACAGGTACGGGACGGGTCAGAGCACGATAGACGGCATACTAAGGGCTACCAACATCCTGCTAGCTGGTAAGATAGCAGTAGTAGCGGGCTACGGGTGGGTCGGTAGGGGGATAGCGAACAGGCTCAGGGGAATGGGGGCCCGCGTCATCGTGACAGAGGTTGACCCCATAAGGGCACTAGAAGCCGTCATGGATGGATTCTATGTAATGCCGATGGCTGAGGCCGCCAAGATAGGCGACATATTTGTCACAGCCACAGGAAACCGCGATGTAATAAGGCGCGAGCACATAGAGCTAATGAAGGACGGCGCTATACTGGCTAATGCAGGGCACTTCAACGTGGAGGTCAGCGTCTCCGACCTCGAGGAAATGAGTATATCGAAGAGGAGGGTGAGACCGAACCTCGAGGAGTACAAACTCCCAGACGGCAGGCGGATA
>JALWEW010000139.1 GCA_027039295.1 Acidilobaceae archaeon | reverse complement strand
ACCCCACGCCCCGCGGGCCCGCGTGGAGAGTTCATAACCTCGCCCATAACCCCGCCGGGAGCCGCGATACCCTGGTGCGGCGCTGACTAGCTTTCTCCCTGGCATGGAGCCTACCTCGTATGGCTTGGAGAAGAGCCCGGGTAACCGGGCCCCCGGGGCACCCAGCTAATCTCTATGAGGCGGGGAGGGGCTACTATCTACCACGGCCTGGCCCCTCCATTAGGGATGCCGCCTCCTCCAGGAAGGAATCTATTGAGTTGTCGTAGAGGGGCATTACTTCGTCTCTCCAGTGTTTATGATGCGAGGCGTTATCGTATCTGAGTATGACTTCCTCCTTGTGCAAGAGTGTGTCGTGAGGGTTATGCTTTGGAACCCTAATCGCCGTAGTTTATCCGTAACATATGCTATCCGTTCAACTAGCCTTGTTTGCATTGTCCGCTCTCCTCGTGGAACCTCATGTCATCTTGAGTTTCCTCCTTAGCTCTCTCTCGATGCTGTTAAGCTCCTCTATGAGCCCATACCATAGCATGAAGTCTCCATGCATCTCGGGGTCTAGGGGTTCAGGTAGTAACCCCTTACTCCATTTCTCGTAGAACTCCCCGCTTTTAATACCATATTTTCTCTCAATTTTTTTAATCTCTTCTATGAGACATCTCCTCCTCAGGATTGATTTCTCGATGGCGTTTATTGCCGGAGCATCAGCCATGGGAGCCCCCGTGGGGTGGATATGCGTAGTTACAACCTTAAGTATCGCCTAGGCCGGGCTTTATCGCTTCTCTTAATAGGCGCTGGCTTGGCTGGCTCCTGCTCGTGACGGCTCTGGGTGCTCCATGTCGTCGCAGGGGCTCGCGGCTCTGTAGTCGCCGAGGTACTCCTTGAAGCCCGGGTAGACTATGTATGCCAAGGCTAGAGGTGTGAGTGCAGCTATGAGGTAGCTTATCCTCCAGTATAGGGCTAGCCGTGGGCCTAGGTAGGAGACTAGGGCGTACTCGACTCCCCCGCCCCCGCCTGGGGCTGGGGTGAAGATCATGAGGTACCCGGCCTCGACTGCTAGTATGGAGTGGAGCCATAGCCTGGGATCCCCCCATGTGCCCGTGAAGACTAGCACGCTCGCGTACTCGAGGGCGTGGGCTGCGAGGGTGTAGGCGTAGACTAGGGCCGCCCTCCGGGGCTTGAGGAGGATCCCGAGGGCCTGGAGGGCTGCTCTCCTCTCCCTCTCGAGGCTGCACCTGAGGGTGCCTGTTATGTGGAAGCGCCTGTAGAGGGCGGTTATCGTCCTCTCGTGGACGCCTACCACGATGCCCGTTACCCATAAGAAGGCTATGAGGGCCGCCACGGCTAGTACCACCAGGTTCATGACCCCGAGTGCGGCCCCAGCGAAGAGGGCTAGGAGCGCGACGCTGTTATCGGCCAGGGTCTCGCCCGCTGCGGCCCCGAAGGCCCTCCCGAACTCTATCCTGGCCTCGCTAGCCAGCACGGCGGTCCTCGTGGGTATGCCCCCCAGGCCCGCTGGGGTCACGCTGGCGGCGGCCCTGCCGAGGAGCCTCGCTAGGAGGCAGGCCCTCATGGAGCCGAGGCCCTTGTCGGCTAGCACGCATAGCCTGGCGGCCTTCGCTACCTCTACTAGCATCAGGAGGGCTATCGATGCCAGGAGGGCCCAGGGATCCACCGAGGCGAGCTCCTCTACGAGCCTCCTGGGGCTCCCGAGGGCTATGGATAGGGCGGCAACGGCTATAGCTACGACCCCGATGGCCCCGAGCAGCTCCTTAGCGGTGCTCCCCAGCTTCAACTTCGAGTACCTCGGCGTACTTCAGGCCGCTACCCGTGAGCACTACCACCGAGTCGCGGGCGTACCCCTCCCCCTGAAGCGCCTTAAAAGCGGCCCACGCCGCCGCCGAGGTCGGCTCGACTATGAAGCCCATGGAGAGGAGGTCGCGGAGCGCCTCCCTTATGGTCTCGTCGCCCACAACCACGAGGCCCCCACCACTCTCCCTCACGGCCCTCGCCATCTCCTCGAGCCTGGGCGGGTCCCTCAGCACGAGGGCGTCCGCCAGCCTGCTCGTGGGCCCCCCGGCCCTGGCTAGGAGCCTCACCCTCCCGAGGAGGCTCGCGGCCTCGGCC
>JALWEW010000138.1 GCA_027039295.1 Acidilobaceae archaeon | reverse complement strand
CGGTTACGGCCCTGCCGCCCATCCCCTCAGCCCTCAGAGCGTCTATAATGTACTCCTCCGACTCTAGGTCAGCTCTGATGGTCTCCCCCCTGACTACCCGCGTGTGCGACTCCACGCAGCTGAGGTCCCTAAGGAGCCCGGCGGCTTCGCCTGCGACGCGCAGGATCACCCTCCTATACTCCTCGAAGGAGCCAGCCTCCGAGGCCACCCACCCCTGGTGGGGCTGGCGGTGCTCTAAGGATTAAACACTCGGACGGCAGGCCCGTCTCCCGGGGTGCCCGGGTGCGGTGCTGAGGCGTGCGCGGCTAACACTCCTAGCGCTGGTATTATCGCTCCTAGTGCTAGCCTCGATCGGTGCCTCGGCGGGGCCTGGTGGGCGGGGCTCCGATAGGATCGCCGTCGTTAGGGGCAGCAGTATGGAACCCATACTCCACACTGGGGACATAGTGTTCCTCGTCCACAAGGATCCCGGGTCCATTAAGGTTGGCGACGTGGTTGTATACCGTGAGGGAGCCACCTTCATAATCCACAGGGTCGTCTACAAGTACCGCTACGCTGATAGGTGGTGCTACGTTGTATGGGGCGACAACAACCCCATACCGGACCCGGGGGATCCCATGGAGTGTGGAGTAGTCAGTGTGGTCAACCCCGCCACACACGAGGTCTTAACGGGCGTGAGCGGCATACCATACTCGTGGATAGTCGGCGTGGTCTACACGGTCCACGGTAGTATATTGAAGATACCCTACCTCGGGGGCCTGGCCCTCCTGGCGAGGTAGCTCATCAACTCGGGCGCCTCGAGGGCCGCCCGGGCCGCCTCGGAGACCCACCTTCCAGCCTCGCCCCTCCTGGCTATGGCTTCTAGGGCTCCCCGTATGTCGGTGCCGAGCCTCGAGGCTATCACGGGCAGCTCAGAGGCCAGCCTGTCGAGCGCCATACGGTGGAGCCTGCAGAGGCCCGCTGGGGCCCCGGGCTCGCTTTCCCGGCCGCAGATTGGGCATCTCGACTCCGGCTCTATGAGGCCCATACTAACGGCTAGTCTCTCGCCGATCACGTCTATCCGCGACTTGAAGCCCTCCACAACGTTCCTGATAGACCGCTTGGCCTCCTCGACCACCTCCACCCTACTCCTGGCTCCCCTCCTTATCGACTCCAGGAGCTCCTCGAAGCGCCTCGTCAGCTCCGGGCTAGCTATGACGGGCACTAGCTCCTCTATGGTATCGGCCACCGCCTCACCTAGGCCTGTTACGACCGTGGAGCCGCCCCTCGACTCTAGGTACCCCCTCTTGAATAGTATCTCCACTATCCTAGCCCTCGTGGCCTCCGTTCCTATGCCTACGGACTCCATCCACTTCACCAGGCTGGACTTGGAGAGCTGCACGGAGGACCTGCTCCACTCGGTTGAGTAGGAGACGCCCAGGATCCTCGCCTCCTCCCCCTGCTTGAGGAGGGGCACGAGGCCCTCCCTGGGCCTGGTGTAGTGGTAGTAGGCCAGCCAGCCCTCCTCGACAACCTCGACCCCCCGGGCCTCGTACTCCCTGCCCCTAGAGTCCACGAGCACGAGGGTGGTAGACGCCACTCTAGCGGGCCGCGAGAAGGCCGCGAGGAACCTCCTGACTATCAACTCGTATATCCTCCACTCATCCCTGGAAAGGGCCCTCCTAGGCAGCTCCCCCGTGGGGTATATGGCTGGGTGCGCGGGGTCATCCTTCCGGCCCTGCACGGGCCTGAGGGCGCCGCGGGCCTCGGAGAGGAGCCTCGCCGCGAGCCCCCCCAGGCCGCCAGCCTTGAGGGCTGCGAGCCTCGATATGATCCCACTATAGTCTATAGTCGGGGGGAGCTTCTGGCTGTTAGTCCTCGGGTAGCTTATGAGAGCCTCGAGGTACAGGTTCTCCGCTATGCTCTGCGTCCTCATCGGCGAGTACCCGTAGATCCTCGCGGCCTCCGACTGGAGGTCACCGAGGTTGAAGGCTGGCGGGGGCCTCAGGATCCTCTCGACCGCACCGGCGGAGGAGACCCTGAGGGAGGCCCGGGAACAGGCGCTCGCCAGCGCTGGGGCCGCCGACACTGGCAGGAGGAACCCCCACGCATGGAGGGTGGACGCACCCACGGTCTGGCGCGAGATAGTGATGGGC
>JALWEW010000137.1 GCA_027039295.1 Acidilobaceae archaeon | reverse complement strand
CGCCGTCCCGATACTAGGGCTCGAGGAGGGCGCGCCGCCCCTAGAGGCGGCCCTAGCCAACGCCATACTAGCCCATAGCATAGAGTACGATGACTGGCTTCCTCCAGCCTACGTTCACGCAGGCTCTATAGTGGTCCCCCTCACGCTCTCGCTAGCGATCGAGAAGCCCCTCTCGGAGGCACTTAAACTCATAGTAGCTGGCTACGAGGCAGCATACCAGGCTGGCACCCTCCTAGGGCGAAGGCACTATGAGAGGTGGCACTCAACCGCCACGGCAGGGGCAGCGGCCGCAGCAGCGGTCACAGCACTCTCGGCCCCCGGGGATGTCAACCCAGCAGTGCTGGCCTCAGCTCTGTGCCTCGCGCTAAACTACGCTGGGGGCTTCTGGAGCGCGTTGAGGGTGGAACCCTTCTACAAGCCCCTCTCCCCCGCTAAAGCCGTAGCCACGGGCTACCTAGCCGCCAAGGCTGCCCTAGAGAGGGAAAGGCATTCTAGCTGCGGCAATGCCCTGGAAGAGATACTCCTACACACCAGCGCATCCCCCACTCGGGGTCGGGGCAGCGAGCCGGGTATACTCTTCAACGAGTACAAGTTCTACCCGACCTGCCGCCACACCCACAGCGCCATAGAGGCCGCGGAACGCCTCTCAGGCGGGATCCCCAAGCCCGACAATATAGACAGTGTTGAGGTTAGAGTGTTCAGGGAGGCCGCTAGGGTATCGGGTCTGGGCTGGCCTAGGAGCCTCGAGGAGGCGCGCTTCAGCATACGCTTCCTCGTAGCGGTAGCCCTCACGCGGGGGGCACTGGACTTCGAGACCCTGAGAGAGGCGATGGAGGATCCCCAGGTGCGTGCGCTCTTCGATAAGATACGAGTGATCGAAGATCCGGAATTCACGCGGCAATACCCAGAGAGGCAGCCAGCCCTTGTCAGGGTTCGCCTAAGGAGCGGCGACGTACTCGAGCAATATATCCCCCTGCCTAGAGGATCAAGAATGCGGAGGCCCTCGCTCGAGGATATACTAGGCAAGGCGTTAAGGCTGGCCCGGCTAGCTGGGGAGCACGTCTATGCAATAGCTAATGGAGTAAGAGGAGCGTCACTACATGACAGCATTAAGGATGTGGTCGAGGTAACAACTACAATAAAAGGGGGAGTAAGGTAAGACGTGGAGTAAAAGAGGGGGATGCCTCCAGAGCCGGGGCCTCTTTAGAGTGCGGCCTTTAGTCTGTCCTTCTGTTTCTGTATTTCGTAGCGTATTCTGCCTATGGTTGCGCCGCTCTCCGCTAGCACTACTAGGTAGGCGTCGCCCACCGGGGCTCCTAGGGCTAGGCTGTTGGCGTACTCTATGGTCATTAGGTTCAGGTCGCCGAGGCCGAACTCCCTCGAGAAGTTGGCAGCGGCATCAAACATGGAAGTAACCATGGCGGCCACAGCATCCTTATTGACGCCTGCAGCGGGTATGACGGCGTCTATAACGAATCCATCCTTGCTTACTACAAGTGCTCCCCTAACGCCTTCAAGCTTAGCTATCTCACTAAGGACCCTTCTTACGGGGCTTACACCCGCCACTCCTTTTTCCACCGGTCAAGGAGAAAGCTCTGGAGCGGGTATATAATTTTAGTCGCTAGCTGCATATGGATTAGGTTTGCCTAGTTCTTATCTGTAAAAGCTTATCTAAATGCTTCTATATCCTAGTCTCCACTCAGGATTCTCCGGAGGAATCCCCCTATACCCGAGGGCTGGTGATTCACGATCCTGCCTCTCTCTTTGGGGGGTACGCAGACTGTTAGCATGCGGTCGAGCTTATCGGTCTCTACGCTATATATGACGTACTCGTCGGGTACTCTTAATAGTGCCTCCTTCAAGCTCTTGCTGGCCTGTTTAACCGTTCCCCGGCTCTTCTCAAGCATTAGACATACCCTAGTCCCCCTGAATACGAGGAGATATTCGGAGTCTAGATAGTAATACCGCAATACTACATAGTGGTCGCCAGAGAGCCTGGCTAAGACGTCGTGTAGGAACACCTCTAGGCTGCGGGGCTTCATCCTCCTCCTGGCAACGGCATAGCGCTCGGCCACACGCAATATTTCATTATATTTATTATAATATATCTTATTTAATCTCTCAATGGATAAGGGGTTTACCTCCAGCATCTTTAGAAGCCTATCTATAAGGGCTTCCTCCGCGCTTTGTAGGGTCCCTCTTGGAGCACTAACAGTGTTAACTGGGGAGGCTTTGGAAGCGGGCTTTCCACCCGCGTATGCTTTGCTAGGGGGCCTCTCATTACTTGTGCCTTCTTTCTCTCTTTTAGAATCGGAGGGCTCCCTGGACTCTTCGACCTCAGTCCCCCGGGACTCCAAGCGCCCTCGGCCTCGAGGGGCTCTCTGGCTTTCCTGCGTATCTCTAGCCCTTCTGAGTGCATCTATGAGGGTTTTCAGGCTCCACGAGCCTGGCTCTAGACCAGCTTCCTTCGCGTATTCTATCTCAAGGTTTATCTTATCGTTATCGAGAGACTCTATCTCTATGAAGCCATCTTCAGCATCTCTAATATAGGTATTGATGCTCGCGGGTTCAACGGCCTTATCATCTACTACTATAAGAAGCACGTTACCCTTGCTGATTAGGATAGAGAACTCTTTCTCGCCGCTGTCTAGTTTTAGCATGCCTGAGAGCCTGCCTGTGAAGTGCGGGTTCTCGTTCAGGAACCTGAGGAGCCTGTCAAGCTCGTATATCTTTATGAACTCTAGGGTCTCGCCTCGGGTAACGGGCTTGTACATACTCCCCACTCTCGCTGTGCTAGAGACCGGAGTGTGAGGATATTAATCTTACATTGAATTCGCATAATAAGATAAAGTCTCTACAGAAAAGTGTGTATGCGATAATTTGTGTGGACACTTAGGTTATAATGCGAGTTATGGTCTAGCTGTTAGCTTGCCATAGCTCTCGCGCCCTCTCAGCTATGGCAAGCCTCTTCTGAGCGAGGCGGTATAGTCTCTCTACTCTAGCGTCACTCACATAAGGGTTGTGGGGCCTTAGGGCCCCACTGAATGTCCTCGGTACGTGGAGCAACTCGTGTATTATTATCTTCACCCTCTCCTCGGGCGGTAGGCTGTAGAACCTCTCGGCAATGACCTCTATAACGTAGCCTGGCTTGAGGCCAGCGGCTATCCAGGCGCCAGGTAGGCCGTATATCCTAGCTATAGCCCTAGTCTTGGCACCGGTGCTCTTAACGCAGTGGATCCTCGATGGGTCTATATATGAGAGTTCCTCTAGGCCCGCCAACAGTGATACGAGCCTGCAGACGTCGGGGGCCCTCTCGTATTTGATTCGGGCTATGGCACCTCACCCCGGGCCTGGGGTAGAACATGGGGTAAAGGAGTGGCGCCGCGGCCGGGATTTGAACCCGGGTCACGGGCTTGACAGGCCCGCATACTAGCCCGGCTATACTACCGCGGCTCCCAGCGGACTAGCCTAGGGGGAGGTTAAAAGCGTGGCGGGCAGCGTTGAAAGACTAGATGGTGTCTATCTAGTAGTGGGTCCCGCGGGTCTCGAGATAGTATCCGGCGAGGCCGAGGCGCTCGGGGTCAGCGTCGGGGAGGGGCAGCGGCTCGTGGTGCCGCTCGGTAGGAGGGTGCCTGTCCTCTTCCGGGGGGCTAGGGTTCTAGTATCGGGCGGCCGCGTTGAGAGGGGCTCACTAGATGTTTACAGGCGCCTCGAGGAAGCCGCTAGGAAGGTCGCCGGGCTCGGCGGCAGGATCCTCCTCGTGGGGCCCACGGACTCCGGGAAGAGCACGCTCGCGGCTTGGGCAGTCAACCTGCTAGGCAGTAAAGCGCGGCTCCTAACAGTCGACGTGGGACAGAACGAGTACTACACCCCGGCATTCGAGGCCCTACTACCCGGCGGAGCCCTACTCCCGGGCCTCGCCGCGGGCGGCTCGCTCTCGACGTGCTTCGTGGGCTCATTCACGCCCTCGAGGAGCCACGGGCGCTACATAGTGTGTGCCTCGAGGCTCTCCAGATTGGCTCCAGGGGACGTCGTGGTTGATACGGATGGATGGGTAGCTAGACCCGAGGGCTTCGCCTCCAAGATCTCCTTAGCCGAGGCGGTGGGAGCCGATTACGTGGTCACCCTCGGCCTACCGAGGGACTACGGTGACTCGCTAGCCAGAGCAGCTGGGACGGCGCATGCTCTGAGCCTCGGAGACCTAGAGGTGAGGCGCAAGGACAGGGAGGAGAGGAGGGTGCACAGGGAGAGGCTCCTGGCCGCGAGGCTAGTCGGCTCGAGGCCGAGGCCTATCAGGGCGGGCGAGACCGTCCTAGTCGGCAGCCCAGTCTTCAACTGCGAGAGCAAGGGTCACATGGGACCCGTGGTATACAGTGAAGACTGCGGTGACAGGGTCGTGGTAGTCGTTAAGAAACCGCCTAAGCCGAGGAGGCAGGGCAGGCTGCTCGTGCTCGAGGAGGGCTGGGAGAGGAACAGAATCGCCGCGGTCCTAGGCGATGACGGCAACCACCACATAGGGCTGGTGGAGAGGGTAAACTATAGGTCGAGAGTGTTCACCGTTAGAACGCGCTATGAGGGCCCGGCCAGGGCACTCCTTATAGGCGAGGCGAGGGTCAACATAAGTCTGGGTGGTTGAGACGGAGCCCTGCGGTAAGGTCGTACATTACTCCAGCGTCAAGGCCGAACCCGTATCGCCCGACATGGCCACCGCAACTAGGATAAGGTGGCTCATAGGGCCCAGCGACGAGCCGCCCCTGTTCTATATGAGGATGTTCGAAGTTGACCCTGGAGGACACATTAACGCGCATTTCCACCCTTGGGAGCACGAGATCTACGTGCTAGAGGGCTCCGGCCGGGTCAGGATAGGGGGGAGGATCCACGAGGTCCGGGCTGGTTATGTGGTATTCATACCGCCTAATGTTGAGCACGAGTACTGGGCCGGGGATGAGGGCCTCAGGTTCCTGTGCATGATACCGAAGGAGCCCACGGCCGAGAAACGGGATGAGCCCATACGATGCTAGGGCTCCCGCGGCAGGGATCACCATGGAGGACTACAGGGAGGTATTCTACAGTAGAGAGAGGTGGCAGGTCCTAGAGGAGAAGAGACGTAAGGCCATAGTGCTGATGGAGGCCCTCGAGAGGAGCCTGAGGCTACCTGTGATAACCCATGGGAGCGTGGCCCGCGGGGACGTGAGGCCTGATAGTGACGTGGATATCGTGATACTTGAGACCCCCAGGCCTCCCGGGATCCTCGACATAGTATTAGAGTCACTCGGCTATGAAGTGGCTAAGAGAGTGATAGTCCAGGCCACACCGGGCTATACGCCGAAGGTTTACTACTACCTGGACTGGCGCGAGGAGGTGGTGGTGAGCTATCCCCTGGCAGGGCTCAAGCCTCGGGAAAGGGAGTTCTACCGTTGGGGCGGGGAGCTCGACGTGGAGGGGCTGCGTGGGGGGTTGAGAGTTCCAGGCGTTAACAAGGAGTTGAAGCTTGTCATACCAAAGCCGTGGGGCCACATTGAACTCGGGGTCATGGGGAGGGAGGGGTACGCGGCGAGGATACTCGGCGTTAGCCTGGAGACCGTGGAGGAGAGGGTGAGGGTGCTCTCTAGGCGCCGCCGCGTGGGCCGCACTGGTGTGTTCCTCGAGGTCGAGGTCCCCCCAGGCTCTAGTGTTGAGGAGGCGGTGGAGCGCCTAGCTAGGGTGAATAGGCTCTTCAGGAGGGCCATAGGGCTACCCTGAGGATCCCTCTCGCCCGCCATGCCTCCTACTCCACAGTACCCTACCCTCTCTGTCGCGGATCTCAACGACCCTGTGCAGTGGTATCAGTGTCTCTCCATCATCGAGTAGCATGGCCCACTCATTAACGCTCCTAACTCTTGAAGCACTCAGTGGCGCTAGCCTCGAGGTCCCCGTCCCCGGGAGCCTGTCGATGTAGTATATTGTATAGCGTGAGGGGTCGCTTGAGTAGAGTAGCCTGTTAATCTCCTGCTTGATCCTACTCCTCCTCCTAGCCATTACCCCCCAGCCCCACCACCTTCTCGACTATGGAGTATAGCTCGGGGTCCTCTCTCTTCATCCTCTCGAGGCTCCAGGGCCTCCACCCGCCCCGCCTTACGTGTTTGAGTACATTCCGTACCCAGGAGGTATAGATCTTACTGCAGTTACCATAGTTAGAGCACGAGGCTTGTAGGAAGCCCTGGATCTCGGCTAGCGCCTCATCATCGCTGAGGCCCTTGATGTTTGCCAGGTACCTCGATATAACGTATAATATAAGCCTCGACCTACCATCGGGGACCCCCCTCCTAATGATCGCCTCCACCCACTCATACCTCGTAGCTCCCCCCTTGGAGGGCGTGCATTCACCCCTGTCAGGGCATAGCGACTCGAGGAACTCGCGGGCCTCTCTGCAGTTTCCGGCGGCGCACTCCTCGAGGACGCGGGTCCACCTAGGCAATGCTCCCCCCTGAGGGAGGCGTGGATAGCGCTTAAAAGCCAGGCGCAGGCAATACACTACCCCCTGGGGTAGCCGGGTCGTCTAGCGGCCCAGGATGCGGGGCTCTGGCCCCCGTGACCGGGGTTCGAAGCCCCGCCCGGCTACCAAGCGCCCACCCCTCGAGGG
>JALWEW010000136.1 GCA_027039295.1 Acidilobaceae archaeon | reverse complement strand
AGGGGCTCGACCTGAGCCTCATCTTCCCCTCGAGACCCGGTGAGGAGGCGGCAGCGCCCAGCACTGACGACCCCGGGTGGAGGGGCTGGATAGCGGAGTGGCTAGCCTTCAAGGGAGTACTCAAGCCGGGGAGAGGGCTTAAGGAGATCCTGGGAGTGGAGTGGAAGAGGAAGATCCAGGAAGCCATTGCGGGCCAAGCGGTGCCAATCGACATGCAGGTAACGCAGGATACAAGCAGGCTTGTCCGCATAGGGGGCACCCTCCACGGGAAGACGGGCCTCAGGGTTACTGTGGTTGAGGACCCGCTTAGATTCAAGCCTACGCTCGCCTTATCGCCCGTGCGGGGCGAAGCCCTCGTTGAGGCTGTAGAGAATGTAGAGGTGGACTCCCTCCTAGGCTCACAGGTATCACTCAGAAGGGGGCGGAGGTACCGCCTCGAAGCACCTATAGGGATCCTACTAGCCCTGAAGGGCATGGCAAGGCTGATAGAGGTGAATGGGGTTGTCAAAGTCGATTCCAGCAGGAGGTCCCTATAAGGCCGCTGTGGGGCTCCACGAGCCCCTCACGGCCGCATCGCTCAGTGCTTCGAGGAAGGCAATGCTCAGCTACTGCGCCTCCGGAGGCAGGCTGACGTATTGCAATAAGTACCTAGACCTAGTCACCAGGGTATCCCGTGATATAGCCAGGGCCAGATTCGAGGACCTGCTCTTCGATGCCGAATATCAAGGCGCGGACTCACGCCTCTTCGCCGTAATAAGAAGGGCACTTGAGTTCTACGCTGATCTGCTAGCGGGAAAACTAGGTGTTTACGGGGACCGCGTCCTAGTCAAGACACGCTACCCGCTTCACTACCACGGCCTCACCTTGGAGGAGGGCGAGATAGCACTTATCCCCATACCGGAAGCGTTACTCCTAGCGTCTCTAGGACTCCTTGAGCCCCTGGAGAGCAACCTTCTTAAGTTGGCCTCTGCAGAGGAGGCCGGGGTGGCTGGCAGAGACGCTGAGGGTGAGGTGCGGAGAGGTGAAGTTCCCAAAGAAGATTAGGACATACTGCCCCCGGTGTAGAACGCATACTATCCATACCGTGATGGTATACAAGCATGGCAAGAGGAGGAGCATGGCCCTCGGCCAGAGAAGGTACATGAGGAAGCAGGAGGGCTACGGCAGCCAGAGAAAGCCGGAGCAGAAGAGGTTCGCCAAGGTCACGAAGAAGGTGACTCTCAAGATCAGGTGTACGCAGTGCGGCTACGAGAGGCACATACTAAACATAAGGCTAAAGAAGATAGAGCTCGTTGAAACCGTGAGGTGAGGGCCATGGCAACCTTCGGAGTCCCCAGGCGTAAGATCCTCGTGCCAGAGCCTCGCAGCAGGTTTCTACTCGTGAGATGCCCCAACTGCGGCAACAGGATGGTTGTGTTCAGCCATGCGACGTTCCCCGTGAGGTGCCTCTTCTGTAACACGCCACTGGTTAAGCCGACAGGCGGTAAGGCTAAGATACTCGGTATAATAGAGAAGGTCTTAGGCTAGCCCTCTAGAGCCACTCTTAACTCCTCCAATAGCGCTCCTGGCATTGGGAGGAGCGTGAACATCCATGAGCGAGGGTAAGCAGCGCAAGATAGAAGTGAAGCCTCGGAAGCCCCTCCCAGACGTCGGAGAGCTCGTGGTGGGGACCATACGCGAGATCTACGATTACGGGGCGTACTTGACCCTCGACGAGTACGGGGGTATTAGGGCCTTCCTGCCGTGGAGCGAGGTAGCATCTAGGATGGTCAGGAACATACGTCATGTCCTGCGGGAGGGACAAAAGGTTGTGGTGAAGGTGATCAGGGTTTACAGGAAGAGGAGACAGGTGGATGTAAGCCTCAAGAGGGTCTCCGAGGGTGAGCGTCGTAGGAAGATGATATGGTGGAAGCGCACATTAAAGGCCGCTATGATAGCCGAGATAGCGGCCGAGAAATTGGGTAAAGACCCTAAGGCTGCCTATGACGAGGTAGTGTGGAGGCTTGACGACTACTATGGGGACGCGCTTACGGGGCTCGAGCAGGCTATAATCTATGGAGCCGATGCACTCAGGGAGGCTGGGGTACCCGAGGAGTGGATCGAGCCGCTACTAGAGGAAGCACGGGGAAGGGTGGAGGTCAAGAGGGTCCAGATCTCGGGCATACTAACCCTCCAGAGCCTAGCAGGCGACGGAGTCGAGAGGATACGGAAGATCCTGAAGGATGCCGAGGAAGCTGCAAAGAAGATCGACCCTCAATCCCTCAGGATAAGGCTCTACACAATAGGAGCCCCTAAGTACCGGGTTGACGTGTCAAGCCACGACTACAAGATAATAGAGAAGGCCCTCAAGGCTCTCGTGAGTACTGCCGAGCGCGAGTCTAGAAAACTCGATGTAAGTTTTGCGTTTCAAAGACTCAAGACGTAACCCCCCGGAGAGGGGTGCGACGTCGTGAAGTGGTTGCTACGCCGCTGTACCAGGTGCGGGCGCTACACGCTCCGCAGGGACAAGTGCCCTGTATGCGGTGCCCCCGTTAGAGTGCCCCACCCCCCAAGGTTCTCGCCGGATGATAGGTACCTCAAATATAGGTACATGCTCAAGAAGAGGATGGGCCTCATACCACCCTAGCCGCTCCATCTACTCCTCCTCGCCTGTGAAGGTTGAGGTCTACCAAGGCACCTCCTTCAAGCCCAACTTGAAGGCTGCATAGTTCGTGGCAACGTGGAGTGCCACTATGAGCCCCGCGAACGCGGCTGTCACAACAGTGTCGAGCTTGTAGCCTATGATCCTGATTGCGACGGTCGCCCCCACGTAGAAGTCCAGTTGATCCAGTAGTGGGGCGGGGGCGCCGCGTTCTAGGCCCAGCCTCCTTTTTATGAAGGAGCCCACAATGTCGCCCAGTAGGGCCCCCACGCTGCCTATAGAGCCTGCTATGAGGTAACCAGCGTCGCCAGCAATCAGGGCTATCACCGCGGCTACGAGAGATCCCGCCGCTACGCCAACTATGAAGCCCTCTATGGTCTTTCCATCCCCTAAGACCCTGCGGCCGTCCAGGAAATTACGCCCTCCATCTAATGGATGCCACTTACGGCCTTCAAGCAACCTGCGGGCAGCTACCGGAGAAGCATTCGCCACCATCGCCGGCAGAATGACTAGGAAGAAGTCGAGGGGGCTCGCTAGATCCATTCCGCGCTACCCCTCACTCCACCCCAAACCCTGAAGGCCGCTACGACACGCCTGGGTTTTATGAAGCGTATGACGCTTACACCAGGCCTAAGTCTCTCGACTACAGCTACATGTGTGGCCCAGGGTTCCACCCAGGCGCCGCCCCAAGGCGAGCCCTCACCCCGAACCTGGCCTGCAGCTATCACGGGGAGGCTCGAAGCCCTCGAAATAGCCGCCGCCAGCGCCATGACCTTAGCCTCGCCCCTCTCACCAGTATAGTATGAGTTTATAGTGTCGATAATCGCGGGCCTTCCACGTGCGAGACATTTGAAGAGTATCTCAAGCATGTGATCCATACTGACGGCAAACAGCCTCTCCTCGACAGCGGTACTGCCAGCCTCAGTTGCTATATAGCAGGGCTTGAAGCCAGCGGACTCGAGGCTTCTAGCAAGTAAGCCTGCCAGCCTCGTCTTGCCCACCGCGGGCTCTCCATAATAGAATAGAAAGGCCCCACTCGAGATTACATCCAATATTACTGGAGGCTCCCTCCCCATTCCGCTTCCCTAAGGAAGACATCAGCGCTAGAAGAGCCTCCTGGGTCTCCTGCGCTGCAGCATTCGCCTACGGACCTGGAGATCAACCTGGTTGTCTATTATGCTGGCAAGGTTTCTCAGTTCCTCGAAGTGCGTGCTTATGGTATCAGCTAGGCCCTGAGGTACATCGTACTTCTCTAAGGCCTCCCTGCCGTCGCCAGTTACCCTCAACTTCCTATACATGGTCGGCTCCGTCTCTATAAATCCTACATAGAGTAGTGCTACTATATCACTTTTCAGCGTCGGACTATAGGGGACCTCTCCGACTACACTGAAGTCCCTATAACCCATATCGTAGCCCAACTCTTGTACTTTGTAGATCAGGTGTTGTAAAGTCCTCTCATGCATGGGGCCGAACTTATCTATAATGTAGAGCAGCCCCATCTGCCTGGGATTACTCAAGACCTTCTCCCTAGTGACAACCTGCACAGTGATTATCTTGAGCTCCTTGCCGCCCTTGCCCTCGGCCTCGCCGCCGCGCTCCTGCTTCTTCCTAGCCACGCACCCGCCACCCCCCTCCCATGCGGGCCCCGTGAGTTTAAAGCACAGCGCGCATTGCCTTTTGGAGTACGAGAACCACCGGGTGCCGGAGGCGTGGACAGAAAACCCATAGCTATAGCCCTCGCGGCTTTCACGCTCCTAGCCCTGTTACTACCCAACGCTCAGGCTAGCACATACCAGGCTAAGCAGGATACCATGATGAGGCCCGGCCACGTGGTCGTCGGAGCCTGGATATACGTTCCAGCTGTTTCGGGCAGCAAAGGCGAACTCGTAAACCTAAGCGTTACACTAGAATGGCCCGGGAATGGGTCTATTATAGTGGATTCGAAAGGCATAGTGGGGGCCTCAACGAAGTACAGCATAGCTACAGCCATCTGGACCGCCGCCCTACTCGCAGGGTCTAACCCGGAATACTTCAATGCCTACATAGATATCCACGCGACGGGCGAGATAAGCGGTCCCAGCGCCTCACTGGCCGCTGCCACATTGGTGCTGTCAATGCTAACGCCGTTCTCTAACACGTCACTAATGGGCAACTACGTCATCACGGGTGCAATAGTGCCCCAAGGATTCGCGGGCCCCGTTGGAGGCGTGTCGATTAAGTGCAGGGCCGCTATGAGTAGGAATCTATCATTCGTTCTACCCATCTCAAATGTCAAAGACCTAGACTCTCATTGTCTAAGGTTGAACTCTAGCCGCACTAGGATACTGGGGGTAGCGTCGATATTCGACGCGGCGCACGAGGTAGCTGGCACGCCCACACCTAGGATAACGAGTGTTAACGTAACATACCCCGCCTACCTCTCGAGCGCTTTCCGCCATGCTGCACTCTACATGATAAACCTTACAGAGAGGCTCACCAGGGAGCTATCCTCTCAGAACACGAGTTCTCTAATCGAGCACGATATTGCGAAGATCTATAGCCTCCTTAACGAGTCCAAGAAGACCCTCTACTCCGCCCCCTACAGCTCTGCTAGCTATGCGTTTACAGCGTTGGCTGACGCGTATACTCTGTTCTATAAGCGGATGCTCGCCGAGAACAAGCTCGACCTCCACAATGAGTTAGATATCATAAACAATATATTAAATAATTTAAAAATAAAAATAAATAATTTAGAGTCAAATATTAGATGCCTTGAAAAACTAGAAATACTCTCTGTAGCAGCCGCAAGGCTCTCTGACTCGATATTCAATCTAGAAGTCTTAAATGAGACACTCAAAGACAATATATACAATTATACCTACCTCGCTTACTTCCTAGGGATGTCCAGAGCAAGGATATATAGCATAAAAAGCTGGCTCTATGCATTCAACAACACGCAATGTCAAACCCCCTTGCCTGTCGACCTAAAGGCGTATCTCGGCATGATATCATACTTTGTTATGCTAAACGCTAACTATACTATCTCCGTCTTGAAGGAGTTAAACTTGACGTCGAGCGCCAATCTTCTCTTACAGCTTGTTAAGAGAGCCGTTAATGCTTGGAGAGAGGGTGACTTAATACTAGCCTTCGGATATTATAGAGAGATCCTATCGCAATGCACGAGCATCATGTTCACAGACCTAATAACATACATGCATGGAGGGAGAAGCATGCTGGAGAAGTACTGGAGAGCAGGCGCAGCCCTATATTCCTATACCTCCTACACGTTATCACTCCACGGCGTTAGGAGTCTCCTAGCTCCAGCGTACTTCGAGTACGCCGAAAATCTCCTTGACTCCGGGGACATCAATTCATCGATAACCATACTATCGGACGCTATAGCCGCGAATGAGGTGCTGCTCCCGCTAACACTGTCGAGCCCTCCTCCAGTCAACGCCTCTGCGTCACTGAAGGCTGTGAATGTACCCCCGGTAACACATGAGGAGTTAAACGCCCACGTGGTTACAGCACTACTGGTGACGCTTGTAATAGGCTTCTCGGCGGGCTTCGCACTGGCGATACGCATGCTCTTCAGGAGCGCTTCAAGAGCCTAGGATAGGGCTAGAAGAAGTCTAAGAGACTCCTACTACGCCTTGAGCCCTGACCTCCCCCGGCCAATATCTTAGATGCCTCCTCCCTAATAGGGCCTCTGAAGTCCTCCTCGAGGACGCTCCTCAGTTGGGGATTGTAGAGGGCCGCAGCGGGGTGGTAGGTCGCTATTACCTCGACCTCCAGCCCCAGCTGCTTCACCGTTCCCCTTATAGGTACCCCATGCTCAGCGCTCAGTCCTCTCCAGGGCCTGCCCAGCAGGGAGTAGAGGGTGCGTCCAGCGTGTCTGCCTAGGGCGACTAGCAGCCCCGGCCTTATGATGTCTATCTGCTGGAGCAGATAGGGGAGGCAGGCTCTTATCTCGGCCTGGGTGGGGTCCCTATTGCCTGGGGGCCTGCACTTCACGATATTAGTTATGTAGACCTCCTCCCTCCTGAGGCCAGCGAGACCTAGGAGGGCGTCTAGCAGGTGGCCCGCGGCCCCAACGAAGGGCCTCCCGGTCTCATCCTCCCGGCGCCCGGGGGCTTCTCCAACGAGCATTACTCTAGCGTCAAGGGGGCCCTCACCGGGGACGGGGTTCTTCCTATGCAAGTGGAGAGGGCACTTCCTGCACCTCCTGATGGCGTCAAGGAGTGACTCGTACCTAGCTACTCTGTCTCTCCCTACCAATCCTCCATACCCCCCTCGACGATGCCACATAATTCACTATAAAGCCTACAAGTATTCCCATAAACTGGCCTAAGATAGGGTTGACGCCCATGTACGTTGAGAGTATGTACATGGTTAGAAACGTTGCTAGGAAGCCCCCGGCACTACTGGCATGATAAGCTGCAAGCCTGGCCAGCCATCCTTTCCTGAAGCCAGCCTCGAACGTCCACATCTCATTGAACACGAAGTTCCAGAGAAGCCCGGACTCTATCCCGGCGATACTCGATACACTCTTCCCGAGGCCAGCTATATATAAGAGAAGATACATTACGGCCAGGTTCACCACTGTGCCCCCTGCACCCACTATGGCGAACTTCGCCAACTGGGACAACTCTATAACATGTATGACATAGTCCAGCATTACCTTAAAGCCTAGCTTGCTCCTGCCCGCTCTTCTAGGCTCGAAGACATACGGCACCTCCCCTACCCTGGCATCCTCTATTCGAGCCAGTATCTCAAGTAGAACCTTGTACCCCCTAGGCCTGAGCTCCTCTACCCTGGATAATACTAGATCCCTCCGGACGAGGAAGAAGCCCGACATGGGATCACTAGTCTTACGCGCGCCCCTAACCAGTAGCTTGGCCAGCAGTGTAGCACCCTTGCTTATCATTAAACGCAGCCTACTCCAACCAGCCACGCCGCCCCCTCTAGCGTACCTCGACGCAACAACGACGTCATAGCCTTCGTTCAAAGCTTTTCCTATGAGCTGGGGGAGATACCTGGGAGGATGCTGGAGATCGGCATCCATTACTATCACGTACTTTCCCCTCGCAAGCTTTATACCATCCAGGATGGCTGTGGAGAGGCCTCTAGCGCCGATTCTCCTATAGAGCCTAACGTGAGAGTCGCGCTCCGATATCTCTTTCACTATTCTCCACGTGCCGTCGGGTGAGTCGTCATCGACAACTAGTATCTCGTATTCTATTCCCTCACGCTCTAGGACAGCTCTCACCTCAGCGATGGTCTGCTCTATAACTTCCGCCTCGTTAAATGTGGGGATGACTACACTTACGAGGGGGTCTTCCCCCGAGCCTGCTAGCCCTACGCCCCTGGCATTATAGCGCATAGAGGGCCATCCTCGCCTCCTCCGGCAGCTGATCTTCGTCCACAACCTCGTACGTTAACGGGACCCTCCTAACCTTAGGCCCAACTACTATATACCTAGATGGATCCTTCTCGTCCCTACTTTTGAGAATGCGCACCTTAACATACCACCCATCACTCCTCCTAACATACACATATTTCCCGTGCTTGCCTCCCATACCCTCCACCCCCAAGGGCTGGTGCTGTCCCACTGGGGAGCTTTTAAGAGTACTCAGCCCATTGACCCTCTATCATCGAAGACGAAGCCCCCTCAACCTATGTCGGCCTCATCACCACGGCGCCGAGGAGCCCCCAGCCTAATAAGGAAAGGTAAGAATAAGCTAAGAATAAGCGTTACATCAGGTAGAAGGCACCAGCCGCCTCCAGGGCCCTAGGGGTGCGCTGAAACACTTAATGGCGCCTAGACCCTGGGGGCTCTAGGGCGGTGTCATGCCCCCGAGGGAGCCGGAGATACCCGTTGCCCCTGTGACGAGGACCTTCGCATGGACCCACAGTCACATAAGAGGGTTAGGACTCGACGAGAACGGGAAAGCTAGAAAAATAGCTGATGGACTAGTCGGTCAGGAGGAGGCCAGAGAGGCTGCTGGCGTCATAGTTGACCTGGTTAGAAGGGGCAAGTTCGCTGGAAGGGGAGTACTCATAGCTGGCCCTCCGGGAACAGGCAAGACTGCTATAGCCATAGCGATGGCCCGTGAGCTGGGCGAGAATACGCCCTTCGTTGCACTAAACGCGGCCGAGATCTATAGTGTTGAGAAGAAGAAGACCGAGGTACTAATGCAGGCTATCAGGAGGGCAATAGGCGTTCGGGTGAGGGAGAAGAGAAGGGTCTATGAGGGCGTTGTAACGAAGATCGAACCCATAACTAGCGGCTATTACCTGGAGGGCGCAGTCGTCAAGCTCGAGACAAGCGACGACGAGAGAGAGCTATCCGTCGGACCGGAGATAGCGGAGCAACTCCTAGCCCTCAGGGTCAGGGAGGGGGATCACATTCTGATAGACGCTGAGACCGGGGCAATACAAGTTCTCGGCAGAGTAAAGTCGAAGCAAAAGAGGAGATACGATATAGACTTCATGGCTATAGAGAGAATGCCGGAGGGTCCAGTGCTTAAGGTTAAGGAGGTAGTACACGTTTTCACCTTGCACGATCTCGACATCAGATTTGCCGGCTACGAGGCCAGGCTCAAGAGCGTATTCGGTATTCTCGCTTTGGAGAGGGAGATAGATGAGGAGGCGCGGAAGCAGACTGATTCCTTCGTTAAGAAGCTCCTCGACGAGGGCAAGGGGGAGCTACTGCCCGGAGTTTTGTTCATAGATGACGCACATCTACTAGATCTGGAGAGCTTCTCATTCTTAACAAAAGCCATGGAGGCCGAGTTCGCCCCTATAATAGTACTAGCAACGAACAGAGGCATAGCTCGCATATGGGGGACAGACATCGAGGCCCCTCACGGAATGCCACGCGACCTATTAGATAGACTACTAATAATAGTCACGAGACCCTACACCGAGGAGGAAATCAAGGCAATAATATCCATTAGAGCCGAGGAGGAGGAAATACCTCTAGCCGAGGAGGCCTTGGAAGAGCTTACGAGGATAGGCTACAGCAAGAGCCTTAGATACGCTCTACAACTACTCACGCCAGCCTACGTCATAGCTTCACGCAGGGGGTCCACGAAGGTCGAGCTGAGGGACGTTAAAGACGCTGAGAGACTATTCGCTGACGTAAAGAGGAGCCTTGAGCTAGTCACGAAATATGGGGACCTCATGCTCCGCTAGGCTAAAAAATTAAAGACCCCTCGACGGGCGGACCCTAGAATGGCCAGCGGACAGCCGAGCGGGCCCGTAGCTCAGCCTGGTAGAGCGGCGGGCTCTTAACCCGTAGGCCGAGTCCGCGGCCTGGCCGAGCGGGCGGAAGTCCCGGGTTCAAATCCCGGCGGGCCCGCCACACAAGGCCCCCAAGGGCTCCTATTTCCCCCTTCTCGGAAAGCGGAATCAGCGTTAAAGCCCTACAGCTAGTAAGAGCAGGCACTGTCGTGGGGTGCTGCTCACTTGGAGGAGAACTCATGCAGGCGTGCGAGGGACTACGGCCGCAGGCTTAGAGAAGTAGTAGCCTCCGTGGAGAGAACTCTTCCCTCAGGAACTGCTAGGCTCCTTGATGCTGTGAAGAGGTACCTGTCGGATTCCGAGTACTTCTTGGCTAAGGGCGACTGCGAGAGCGCTTTGGTTGCTGTGTCCTATGCCGAAGGGCTACTCGACTCGCTGGACTACCTTGGCATAGCTAGGATCCCCTGGGACTCCAAGCCCCTAGAGAGCGAGAAGAAGGTGTTGGTAGCTGGTACCTTCGATATAATACATCCAGGCCACATAGAGCTTCTGCGATTCGCCTCCTCGCTCGGGAGGGTTTACGTTATAGTATCAAGGGATGCAAACGCCATGCGGAGCAAAGGAAGGCCCCCCGTCCTGAGCGAGGAGGCAAGGCTACGCATAATCTCCTCTATTAAGTATGTGTATAAGGCTCTCCTCGGCGACCCGGAGGACATCCTAAGGCCTGTTGAGAGCGTGAAGCCTGATGTAATAGTACTTGGCCCAGATCAGCCTTTCGACGAGGAGGCTCTTGCCTCGAAGGTCGAGGAGAGGCTGGGATACAAACCCGAGATCGTTAGATTCAGGTCTAAGAAACCGTTTAATGGCGGCATGCGAGGCTCTCGTGATATAATTAGGAAGATATGCAGGGAGTTATGCCCCAACCTCGATTAGGCGGGGGCAGGGGTGTATCTCGAATCCTCTGGAGGGCCTGATGAGCTTCTTAGAGGCCTTTGATATAGCGTCGGCCAGCCGCAGGGGCTCGGGTAGCTTATGCTTGAGATACTTTAACGCGACCCTTCGGGCATCCTCGAGTGTGATCCCGTAGCCCGGAGATACGTATATAGTGGAGCCTGTTGGGGTTCGTACTACTGCGGCTAGAGGCTCTCCATCAACCACCACATAACCGTCCCTTATGTCGCCTACAAGCTTCCTCTTGGCAACGCCAATGCTAGGCGTCCTAGTAGCGAAGCCCACATGCGTCGCTATACCCATGCGCCTAGGGTGGCTGAGTCCATGGCCGTCAACGAATAATATTGAGGGCCTCCACCTTTTGATAGCCTTAACTGCTAGGGGGCCCAGGACGGCCATCTCCCTGAAGGCCAGGAGCCCAGGTATGTAGGGGACGCATACGGCTCTAGTCGCCACCATGCAGTCAACCGCGCTCCTCCTCACTGCATCGTAGAGTAGTGCCACGCCGTATGCATATTCCGCACCGCCCATCCTACGGTAGGCAACGTCGAGGCCTACTATAGCCCTCTCCGTTGAAGCCTTAAAGAGGCTTGATTTCTTTTCGAATTCCTTAAGCACAATGCGTGCCATGAGCTTCTGAGCCATTATAGCCCTCGATGCAGAGAACTCTATTCGCTCGCACGCCGACGTCGCACTTACACCCCTATTACTTTGAGCTTTATGACGCGCTCCGTGAAGCCCCGGGGCGTGATCTTGACTATATCTATAGCGTCCCCGGAGCCAGCGTCTCTGCTTATGGCAGCCCTCATAGCGTTCTCGGCGACCTTCTCGGCCTCATCAACCGATATATCGGGTCTATAGGCATTCTCGATCACGCCGAGGGCAATAGTGGCACCACTACCTGTAGCAGCGAACTCCTCCTCAGTGATAGCGCCTACGGGATCTAATACAAACACACGCGGCTCTCCATCATAGTCGATTCCTGCTACTATTGCCTCCACGTAGAGGGGCGTGATCCTGTAGGAGTAGAGGAGGTTGGATAACAGTTTGGCTACAGAACGGAGAGACATGGGCCTACCCGTGTCAACCTCATAGTATTTAACCTCGGCATCGATCATTCTCATCAGGCCACTCATATCACCATAGAACCCCGTGAGCGCCAATACTATCCTATCGTTTATCTTATGTAGTTTCTTTATGTTCCTGCTTACGATGAATCCCCCATAACTCATCCTTCTATCGGCGGCAACGACCACGCCATTACTAGCCCTTACAGCCACCGCCGTGGCCCCGAAGGGCGCTGACACTCCTCTGCCACCGGTCGCTCAGCGGAGGTGCGGCAACTAATTACCTTAGAGGCACACTGCCGCCTAGCCAAAAGAGTCCGGGTAGCACTCCCTCCATCCGCGTCAAATCCCTGCCGCTCCAGCTCATTGGAACCCCATCGAGATGTAGCCATATCGGGTGTGGTGCTTGAGGAGGTGTCCCTACTGTGGCTCGACGAGGCTTGTATGGGATGAGGAGCGGGGATACCTGGTCTGCGCCGATTGCGGTGCTGTCATAGAGCAGTTATTCTATGAGGGGCCCACCAGGGCTGGGGCTGAGTGGAACAGCTTGAAGAGTACTCGCGCTGTCCTCAGACTGAGAGCAGATCCTCAACCCTCCCCAGCAAGCAGGCCTGCAGGTGAGAGGGAACAAGCGGTCTGGCCCGCGCATGGCACACAGGGAGATCCTTTACTACGTGAGTCACTCAGGGAGGTGGGCAGCAGAGGGTATAGCGGTAGAATGGCTGTAGCCCTAGCTCATTACATAGCAGCTAAGCTCCTAGGCCTGAGCAACGAGGCCGCGCTTAGGGCCGCATCTAACGCTTCCGGGTTAACTCGAAGATATCTCTTGAAAAAGCTAAGGTACTTAAGCGTTGAGATAAGAAGCGTCATGGAGAGCGTGGGTGAATTATTTGCCTCGAGAGAGAGCAGAGCACGTGACGTGGGATCCGTCGAGGATAGCGAAAAAGCTGCACGTGCCAACGTACGACGAGGTTCTCGAGAAGATCAAGAGCAGGTATCCGAGGCGATCGAGGTATAAGTCACGGCTAGACGCCGAGCTCGCGAGGCTGCAACTCGTCTACAATATCATAATATCGAAGACGAACTTCGTGAGGGAGCTTGTCCGAGTACTAGACAGCCTCCATCCCTTCTTCTGGGACCTAATAAGGATCGAGTTCAACGAGGACGAGATACACAAGGCGATAAGGTGTATAGCCAAGACTCGCAGGCTAGCCGGGCTCTTCTGGGAGAGATACCGCTACCTCCTACTAGGAGCTGAGTCTCCGAGAGAGCTAGAAAAGCTAGCATCCGAGGGGCGAGGGCGCATGCTCTCACAGCTCAAGAGGTGCAGCCGCTCGCTGGAAACGCTCAGAAGCCTGGTGGTATTCCTCTCTAAGGTGCCAGCCATTAACCCCCAGGAGAAAACCATAATAATAGCCGGGGCCCCAAGTACGGGTAAGTCAACATTCATCTCAACTGCATCCCGAGCCAGACCCAGAATCTCGCCCTTCCCGTTCACGACACGCTCCATCCACGTTGGACATACCTTGATCGGTGACACGCGGATTCAACTCATCGATACCCCCGGCCTACTTGACAGGCCCCCCGAGGAGATGAATTTGATAGAGCTCAAGGCCGCGGCGGCGCTCAGAAGGATCAACGGTGTGATACTACTGCTGTTCGACGCCTCACCAAGCCCCGCACTCGAATTCGAGAGGCAGATTGGCATTATTAAAACCCTTAAGCGCCTCGGGGCCTTGCAGAAGGGGTTATACATAATGATTAATAAGGCCGACATAGCGGACCCCGATATCAAAGCCAGGGCTCGTAGGGAGGCGGAGGGCCTCGTGGAGGCTGGACTTGCTAGGGGCTACTACGAGGGGACCGCGCTCTCTAGAGCGGACGTTGAGAGAGTGATAAGAGACATCGCCGCTAGGGAGGGATGGCTCGCGGCCTAATCAGTGCTCTGAAGGGCCTGCCCTCGGAGCCCTCCTCTATGACATAGGAGTAACCGGGAATCATGATGTCGAGTAGTTGTAGGACAGTTAGCGCGTGGAGGGTAAGGTTAGCACCCCATATCCTGGAGGGCTTATCCGAGAGGGCCAAGTAGACTATTATCATGTCGGACATGTGCCTATCCAGGGCGGCTCCCGTCGCTATATCTTCGATAAGCTTGGAGGCGGCTTCCCTGCCCACTAGCTCAGCTCTCTTACCCCTAGCCCCCAGCGAGTCTGCGCCCATAACGGTGTACTCGAAGGACGCCCAGAGGGCTACACCGCTACCTGGGCCTAAGTGCGGGTCTCTCGGAGGCTCGTACCACTCCACCTCTATCTCCGCTTTAACCCCGAGCCTCTCCTCTACTAGGGCCCTTGCCGCCCTGGCCTGGCGCTCGGCAACATGCCTCGGAAGCCTGACTGCATGGGATATCCCCCTCACCTCCCTTAGCTGGCCCCGCTCTAGGTAGTCCCTGGCCCTGAAGCCCCCAGGCGGATCCTCGACGCTAACCTCAACTAAACCGCCGCCCCGAGGATAGTGACCCCTCCTATGCAAGATTACCTCCACATCATAGCCCAGCTGGCCGAGATGCCAGAGGAGCACGTTTCTCACATAGTCTATAGTAGGAGCCATAGGCACGTCGGTTCCACCTCTAAGCTTCACTGTGACTGGGCCATCTGCAAACGCCATGACTGGAAGCAGAGCCTGCAGGACAAGCGAGACGCTCCCGGCGGTTCCCACATCGAATTCATAGCTACCACCCTTAATCCTATGTGGCTCAAAGTATAGTGTCGTGCTACCCATGTAAGCACCGTGGACCCTACCATTGGTGAGGGCCGCTAGGGCTTTTACCGCAGTTAGATGCTGCGGCCTCAGACCCGGTCTTTTACGCTTCGCCCTTATGTTAAACACTTCAACTGGAACGCCTAGGACCGCTGCGACGGCCAGCGCTGTCCTCAGGATCTGGCCGCCACCCTCTCCCATGGATCCGTCTATCCTCAGAGGCCCCCTCAAATTAGCCCTCCCCACTTGCTAGCCTCCTTAGGCGCTCCTCGAACCCTATTCTCGAGAGGTACTCTACCACGACATCCGGCACGCACTCCCTCCACTCGGGGGAACCCTTGATTATTAACTCCCGTATTCTGGTCCCACTACACTTCTCTCTATTATAGAATTTGGGCATTATAGCAGCGAGTCCCATGTCCTCGAAAAGCAGTCGCACTAACTCGTTCCCAGAGACTACGCCCTCGAAGGGGGGAAGCATCATCCTGAGATACTGGACCCAGACCTTATTCATTGCTATGTCCATTACTGGCACTATCAGCACTCTCGATCTATAGTCGCGCCCTAGGAACTCTCTGAAGGCAAGGTCTAGCATCTCGAACCTCTCACCAGCCGTTAGTGGGTTCTTGATTGTGAAGCTCTCCTGGGCAGAGCCTATAACGACTATGACCTCCTCGGAAAGGCTTAGGGCGTACTCCACGGTGGCCAGGTGACCTCTGTGAAGAGGCTGGAAGCGCCCTGGGACGACGAGCCTCCTATACCCCCCCACTACCCTGCACCTCCCCGGGGGCGAGGTGGGGTTCCATTATCTCTCTTAAAATAAGGCCCGGCAGGGAGGCTAGGAGGCTCGCGGAGAGATACGGCTACCTGGCATATATGGTGGAGCGCTACATAGAAATCTTAGGCGTTGAGGGAGCTAAGGAGCTATTGGAGGCTAATGAGGAACCCCTTCCTGAGACTATTAGATGCAATGATTATATCATAGATTGCGGGGAATTAGTGAACCGCCTCGAGGCGAAGGGATTTGAACTCGAGCCCCTTCACCTAGCCCCTCACGGGTTAGTTGTAACCAAGCAGCCCGTCTCCATCGGGGCAACCCTTGAGTACCTCCAGGGCTTCTACTATATCCAGGACCCAGCTAGCATGATGGTAGCATACGAGATCGAGCCGAGGCAGCAGGAGGTAATTCTTGATATGGCCGCTGCCCCCGGGGGCAAGGCGACTCAAATACTCCAGCTCTCAAGGGATCAGGCGTTCCTTATAGCAGTCGATATATCACGGCAACGCATGAGAAGTCTCAGGAGTAACATTAACCGTATGGGATTCCGGAACTATATACTCATAAGGGGGGACTCGAGAAGGCTCGGCCTGCGGGAAGCTGTGGATAAGGTGCTCCTAGACGCGCCGTCATCGGGAGAGGGCATAATTAGGAAGGACCCTACTAGGAAGCGTAGCAGGAGCCTGGAGGACATCCTTTCTCTGTCAGCGCTCCAAGCCGATATGCTAAGCGCTGCAGTCAATTATGTGAAGGATGGTGGGGTAATCGTATACTCGGCCTGCACGCTTGCTCCCGAAGAGGGTGAAGCCGTGATCTCGCATGTACTCGAGAGGCACCCAAACATAGAGGTTGTCCCCCTTAGTATACCCCACTCCCCCGGAGTGGACGAGTACTTCGGTGTGAAATTCGACAAATCCGTTAGGAGATGTGGGAGGCTATATCCACACATACATGGAACGGAGGGGTTCTTCATATGCAAGCTGGTGAAGAGGCCGTAGTCCGCCTAGAGCGACTTAGCGCCCGAGAGAAGGCCGTGATAATCGCATTCCTGGAGAGCCTGAGATGCCCAGGCCTACTGGACGTAGATCGGCTCTACGCCCTTAGAGTCAGAGGGGGCAAGTACTATAACGTATTCGAGGTCGACCCTTCACTGCTCCAAGTGACTGCGCTCACTGCGCGCGCCCCATACTCCCTAGGCTTCAACGCTGGTACC
This sequence comes from Acidilobaceae archaeon, assembly GCA_027039295.1. Classification (GTDB taxonomy): domain Archaea; phylum Thermoproteota; class Thermoprotei_A; order Sulfolobales; family Acidilobaceae; genus Calypsonella. The sequence goes on along the minus strand of JALWEW010000136.1, from coordinate 4,589 downwards.
CTAGATGCTAGATCGCTAAGCTTCCGACCGAGTCTACCGCTAGCGCTCAGGGCCTGCAGGCTCTGCCGTGCAGGCGTCATAGAGTGCCATGTACTAGACGATAGGGGGGCTGCCGTATTCACGTATGGCAAGAACGTATGGCCAGAGCACGTATTGGCTGCAGGCAAAGGTTTGAAGCCTGTTATCTCGAGACGGGGGGACTGTCTTGGCTGGGGAATCCTCATGAGCCACAATACCAATAAGTACCTCCACCCTCTGCGCGACCTCGGCTGGTATCTCAGGAGAGGTGGCTAGGCGTGGGTGACAGTGGAGCCGCTAGGCTCGCCCTGATACGTTATAAGATCTACGCCATAGACGATGATGGTAGAGAGATTCTTGTAGACACCACGGAGGAAGAGGAGGCCAAGAAGCACGGACTAGATACAGCGGGCCCCTTCGGGCCCAGGCTAGTTGTCATCGGGAAGTCAAGGCTCATAGATGCTGTCGAGGAAGCACTTAAAGATATGAGGGAGGGCGACGAGAAGGAGTTCATCGCCCCACCCGAGAAGGCCTACGGATCCCGAGATGAGAGAAAGGTTATACGCGTCCCAATAAAGCAGCTACGCCGCTCTGGAATAAGACCCGTCGTCGGCCAGGAGGTAGAGGTAGGCGGCAATAGGGGAAGAATCGTCAGGGTCACAGAGAGGTTTGCGTATATAGACTTCAACCACCCCTTGGCCGGCAAGAGGCTGAAGGTGTGGATTAAAGTAGAGAAGGAGCTGAGGGACGTCCAAGAGAAGGCGAAGTACCTCGTTGAGAGATGGCTTTACGTAAAACCAGTTGCCGTAAGCTTCAATGACGGCGTGCTCACCGTAGAAATGCCCTCGGAGGTACTAGCGCAGAAAGACCTGGAGGCAAAACTTGCACTCCTTCTAAGAGACCTCGCAGACGCCATACCCGAGGCGAGCGAGATAGTGTACACTTTCAGATTCAAAGTTAAACAGGAGGAAAAGCGGGGGCAGGAGGCGGAAGAACAACAGATGGAGAAAGCAAACCCCACGAGCCAAGAAGCAGACAAGGCTAGTAGTTACTAGAGACGCTACTTTTCGGCCACGCCATCAAATTATACGGGTAACCCTAACGAGCCTCCTCGCGGCCTCCTCCGTGAGGCCGCGCTCGCCCAGAATAGTATATCTCTCGGGCCTAATCGATGCCGCCATCACGAGGGCCCTCACAACCGTATCCTCGTCTAACCCGGCCTCAGCGGCCGTCGTGGGCAGGCCCAGCCTCTCCAGCATAGACTTTATCTTCCTCCAGTTGAGGCCATGCAAGTACGACATCATTATTGTGCCGAGGCCTACCAGCTCGCCGTGTAGTGGGGGGTCCCTGACGAGCATTGTCACTGCGTGGGCGAAGAGGTGCTCCGAGCCGCTGGCTGGCCTCGTGCTCCCGGCTATGCACATGGCCACCCCACTGCTAACCAGTGCCTCAAGCAGTACTCTGAGACCCTCATCTGTGCCAGCAGCTATCTCGTCTACATGTCTGCTCACGTGACGAGCCGACATTAGAGCCAGGCTCGCCGCGTAGCCGCCATAGTATTCGCCCTTCAGCCTATGAGCGAGCCTCCAGTCCCTAACGGCGGTGTACTTACCGATTATGTCACCGAAGCCGGCCCTATTATAGCGTGGAGGGGCCTCCTTGATGACACTAACATCGATTATTATCATAACTGGCGCGCGTGCAGGCTTCGAAACAGGCTTCCCGAACCCCTTCAGACTAGCGAAAGGGGATGTTATGCCGTCGTGAGATGCTACCGTGGGCACGCTGACGAAGGGGACTCCGAGCTTACTGGCTGCATACTTAGCTATATCAATTGATTTTCCGCCCCCCAACCCGACAACAGCTGCTACTTCCCTCGAGCGCGATATGGTCTCCATTACGCGCTTCGCCTCTGAGACCGTGGAGTCCCTAGCTATGGCTAGTTTCACTTCATACCCTAACTCTGAGAGGCTGTCACGCACAAGGGAGTAGTAACGCTTGGCAACAGTGGAGCCGGAGACAACGTAAACCTCGTATGCGCCCTCATGGGGCAGCCCTAGGACCTCCCTAAAGTAGGATCCGGTGTCTCCTAGTATGTCGTAGCCTATCACGATCTTGCGTGGCAAGTCTATTATGTGAATGGAGCTCCCCAAAGCACTGCACCTTCCCCGTAATTGCCATTGCCAGTGATACACCCAACCTGGGCAGGCCTATTAAAACCACTAAAGAGCCCATGCCTCCGGGGACGAGGAGATGCTACCCGCGCTACCCGATCAATGGAACACGCGGAGGGAGCCTCTAGCGGCCGCGTTCCACGGCACGACAACAGTCGGCCTTATCCTACCCCGAGAAAACGCGGTGATACTAGCCGCCGACAAGAGGGCGACTGCCGGTAACTATATAGCTAGCAGGAGGGCCAAGAAGATACTCAAGATAACCGACTATGCCGGTATGACTATTTCCGGCCTCGTGGCTGATGCGCAGGCCCTAGCTGATACATTACGCGAGAACGCTCGTTACTATGAGATAGTCAACAACAGGAGGATGCCCATACTAGGCCTCGCAACCCTCCTCTCAAACATACTCTTCTCCTCGCGGTGGTACCCTTACATAGTACAGCTGATAGTCGCTGGTGTCGACTCAAAACCTAGACTCTACGTGCTAGACCCCTACGGGAGCATTACCGAGGAGGACGAATACGCCGCCACAGGCTCGGGGTCACCTATAGCACTCGGAGTTCTCGAGTCGCTATACAGAGGCGAACTCACGATTGAGGAGGGCGTGAAGCTGGCTGTTGAAGCCGTGAGAGCCGCTATATCGAGGGACTCGGCCTCGGGCGACGGAATAGACGTGGCGGTTATAGGCCCCACGGGCTACGAAGAAAGAAATATACCCCTCAAAGCATAGCCCCGACCTCGGGCCCCCCTCCTCCGAGGGGCTCAAGCTTCTAGGCTCTAGCGGTGATTGGGTTTGCCGTCAAGGGAAGCGTCAGCATCCAGGCGGGAGGAGCGTATAGATAGGAGAACCCTGATATCCGAGATATACTCTTACCTCAAAGACGCTGATATAGCATCCATAGAGTTCGAGGGGCCCGAGATAGCTGTTTACGTCAAGAACCCTAGATTCCTGCTGGAGGGCGAGGATAAGGTAAAGGAGCTGGCCAGGAGGCTGAGGAAGAGGATAGTTGTGAGGACCGATCCCTCCGTTAGGAAGTCCAAGAATGAGACCGTGAAGTTCATAGTTGAGAATGCCCCTGAGGACAGCGGAGTCAAGCCCGACGAGATATTGTTCGACGACGTCCTAGGCGAGGTCAGGGTTATCGCTGACAAGCCTGGCAAGCTGATGGGCAAGGGTAAGTGGTTTGCGAACCTCGTACTGGCCAAGACGGGGTGGAGGCTTGTAGCCCAGAGAAGGCCCCCGCCACCACTCTCTGGGGCCTCGCTTGTATCTGTGATGGAGTACGCCGTCAGGATGGCCTCAGAGCGTAGAAGGGCCCTGCGCAACATAGGTGAGAGGCTCTTTAGAGACAGGATTAAGGGCATCAGGATAGTACGACTCACAGGCCTCGGCTCATTCGGCGAGGTCGGGAGGAGCGCTATCCTACTCGATACCGGGGAATCAAAGATACTACTTGACGTAGGCGCCTCTCCCGACACCATAGGAACGGAGGCGATGCCCTACTTCGACGCGCCGGAGTTCAGGATAGAGGACCTCGACGCCGTGATAATAACCCACGCCCACGTCGACCACATAGGAATGCTACCACTACTCTACAAGTACGGCTATAGGGGCCCTGTGTTCATGACGCCCCCGACCAGGGACATAGCCTCCTTGATCCTTAGGGATTACATTAAGGTTGCTCTTAGAGAGGGTAGAGAACCCCCCTATAGAGAGCAGGACGTGGACCTCTTCCTGCAACACGTGATAACCGTCAACTACGGCGTAGTAACTGACGCATCACCAGACGTCAAGCTAACGCTTGTGAATGCTGGTCACATACTCGGATCGGCCATGGTCCACCTCCACATAGGCCAGGGCCTCCACAACATCTTATACACAGGTGATATAAAGTATTACATGATTAGGGGCTCCAAGGCGCATAGACTCCTGCAGCCGGCCTCCACAAACTTCCAGCGCGTCGAGACCGTCATAATGGAGTCCACCTACGGTGCCACCGAGCAGCAGCCCCGAGAGGAGGCTGAGGCCCAGCTAATCGATGTAATCAACAGGGTGTATAAACGGGGCGGGAAGATATTGATACCCACAATGGCGGTGGGTAGAGCCCAGGAGATAATGTATGTCATACACACGGCAAGGGAGCAGGGCCTCATACCCAAAGACATCCCCGTGTATGTCGACGGCATGATATACGATGTGACCGCTATATACACGGCTTACCCAGAGCTTTTGGCCCCTCAAGTGAGGAATCTGATATTCAACGAGGGAGTTAACCCCTTCGTCGACGAGCACACAATATACATACATGACCCCTACAAGAGAGAGGAGGTCGTCAGTGAGAAGGAGTCCTCCATCATCCTGGCGACGAGCGCCATGATGACGGCGGGCCCCGT
>JALWEW010000135.1 GCA_027039295.1 Acidilobaceae archaeon | reverse complement strand
CCCTCCTTCTTAGAGGATTCTGTTACAGCTTTCAATCGAGTACTCATAGCCCCCCAGCTCCCTCGCTATGGATCTTGCCTCACCAGAGCATAGTACCTCGATGAACTGCGAGAACGCCGCCGGATTCCTGTGGATCCCGAGAAGGAAGTCAAACCACTCCCAGGCTAGTGGAGTGAAATGGAGGCCCAGCGTAGAGGCCGCGGCCTCGACTGCCACGCCTACATCGGCCTCCCCCCTGGCTACGGCCTCCGCTACCTCCGTGTGAGTCGCCGCGACACGGTTCCAGCCCTTGATCCTGGCCTTCAGTAGGCCCTCGTCGGGGGGCCAGCCCAGCCCAGCGGCCTCGGACAGCAGCCTCTCGAGGAGTACCCGCGAGCCCGAGCCCTTGGGCCTGTTGATTACTGTGAGCCTGCCCTCCAGGAGCCCCTGGATCACATCCTCCACGCTGACGGGCCTCCTGGAGACGAGGCCTATCCTCCTCCTGTAGCCCCTGACCATGGCTAGGTGGGCGGCTCCCGCCACTCCCCCCAGGAGGGTCTTATTGTACTCGCCGGTCATGGGATCCACGACGTGGACGCCGGCCACGTCAGCGTCGCCTAGGAGGACGCTTGCGAACCCCTGGAGGGAGCCCAGCCAGTGGGCCTCCACCTTTACCCCCCTATCGCCTAGGAGGCCGAGGATCCTCTGGAGCAGGGGGTCATTACTGCCAGCGTAGACAAGCACCGCCCGCTCTTCAGGCTCCACAGGGGCCCTCGGAGGGCTTGGGGGGACACCGTGTATCCTCTGGTAGGCCCTCCTGAAGGCGTTGAGCACCTCCACACCCAGCTCTGTGAGCTCCGCGCCGCCTCCCCCGCGGCCCCCGCGCCTCGCCCTAACCAGGGGCTCTCCGAGGATCCTCTCCGCCCTCGCCAGCCTCTCCCAGAGCCTCGAGTACGCTATCCCTAGGATCCTGCTAGCCGCCAGCAGGGAGCCCATCCTCTCGACGATAACGAGGGCTAAGCCGAGGTCCTCGTCAACCACAACCCTGCCCTTGTAGAGCAGCTCCACCCTAGCCCTGGCCTCGAGGTCCACGCGGCGCCCCAAGACGGCCCCCGCTACCCCTCGGGATAGGCCTCGCGTGGAGCCCCCTTTAACCCCCCATACACGCCTTGCACGTGATGTGGGGGACCCGGCTCTGCCTAGCAGGAGGACCCTGGCGCTATCAATCGCCTGCGCGGCGCTGCTACTCGCGGCCACGGCATTCGCTAGCGTGGGCTCTGGCCTCTCCCAGTTCCAGCTACCCAGGTACCGGGCCGTGAGCGTTAGGCTGACCCCATATTACGGGGGGGCGGATGCGGCCCTGATATTCAGAGTAGACGATTTCGTCGTTGACGGGGCCCTCCTCCACAGACTCCCTGATAGCATAGGCGAGCCCCACGAGTGGTTCGAGAACTACGAGTTAGACCTCATAGACTACGTCACCACCCGGTACCCCTGGCTTAGGCTGACGGTCGGGGTCATAACGTACTGCGGAGGCGACTGCGAGGGCACCTGGAGGCTATACGACACCCTCATCAAGCGTTATGGCTGGGAGGTGGCCTCCCACTCGAGGTACCACGTCAGGCCCCCCAGGAGTCCCAGCGATTACCTAGGCTCCCTGGGTGACATTGAGAGGGGCATACCGGGCTACAGGGTCCTAACCTACATAGAGCCCTTCGGGGAGGCATCCCAGAGCGAGCTAGAGCAGCTACGCGCCCATGGAGTAAGGGTCTTCTGCACCACAATGCTGGAGCCCCCCCTGAGGCCCGACGTGGAGGGCGGCGTGCTCAAGCTGGGGTTCACCGTTAAGGCCTCCGACAAGTTCCCCTGGCGCAAGTGGCTATCGACCAGCATCAAGCTCGCCGAGGCCGATGGCGGGGTCGTCGTGGTATACACCCACGCAACCTCCTACGACTGGAGGAGCCCCTCCGACCTACTCAAAGCCGTAGACTACATAGCTAGAGAGGCCGACTCCCCGAGGATATGGATCACAACGCCGGGCGAGCTATACTCGTACCTCAAGGAGCTGGGGTCCGCTAGTGTAAGTGCCTACTACGAGGGCAACACGCTCTACATCAGGCTGGAGGGGGCCCCAGCCCGCGGCGCCTGGAGGGTGCCACTTACAATCGCCGTCGACGTGGGCGGGGCCAAGGTCGTGGGGGTCACCGTGGACGGGAGGCCCCTCCACGTGGTAAACACCACACACCTCGCCGAGCCCAGGGTAGGCTACTTCATGCGGGGCGGGGTCTTATACATAAGCACCATGCCCCCCGCCAACGTAACCGTGACCCTATCCCCAGCGAGCCCCGCGACCATAGTCATCCCGCATAGCATAGACTCCGGCTTCAGGGGGCTCGACAGGGCTAGGCTCGCAGCATACCTCCTCTGGCTCCCCTTCACCGTGATCCTGGTCTCAGCGTACCGCAGGGGCCGCGTGGTCCGAATCTACAAGTACAACCTGAGGAAGAGGAGCTGCCGGAGAGCCAGGGAGGCCCGCTACGCGGTAGTAATCCCTGCGAGGAACTCGGAGGATACGATAGGCGACGTGCTGAGGGCCGCCCTGGCGCAGAGCGTCAGGCCCGTAGCTGTGGCCCTGTTAGACGACGCCTCAAGCGATGGGACTGTAGCAGAAGCCCTCAGGGTGCTCGAGGAGGCCGGCGCGGTCCTCGAGTGCCAGCGGGGCGAGGGGGCCCGTAGGATCCTATGCTACAGGCTCCCCTGGGGCGCCCCATTCTACATGGTCTCTTTCGGCTCGCACACCGGTAAGTCCAGGATGATAAACTACGCCCTCGAGAAGGTGCTCTCCGAGGTTGACTATGACTACCTGCTGATACTGGACTCCGACACCCTCCTCGAGAGGGACTACGCCGAGAGGCTGCTAGCCAACATGCTGGGCGGCCCGGGGTACTCGGCCACTAACGGTCTCCTACTCCTCTGGAGGCCCGACCGGCGAGGCCTCCTTGCAAGACTCATAGCGGGGGCGTTCAGGAACGTCGGCACGGCCATTCTAACGCTGGGCATCAGGATGATAGAGTCGGCCGCCGGGGCCCTAGGGGGCCTCAATGGAGCCGCCCTCATGATAGAGAGGGGGCTCCTCGAGAGGCTGGGGGGCCTCCCGACGGGCACGACGGCCGAGGACGCCGAAGTCACCTGGAGAGCCATACTGGAGGGTTACAGGGTCGGCGTAACACCCACGGCCGTGGCCTACACCGTGGACCCGGGGAGCCTGGGCTCCCTGGCTAGGAAGACCCTCAGGATCGCCACCGGCACCATAGAGTCGATGCTGAGAGTCACCCCCAAGCTGGCGGCTAGGCGCAGGTTCAAGGCGCTCTTCTCAGTCCTCTACAACTCCCTCGGCGGGATCCCCCTAGCGCTCTCAGTCATACACCTAGCGCTAGTCGTAACACTAGCCTCCCTCGGCCTCCACCCTCAGGGCCTGGCCCTGAAGCTCGCCCTCCTCCTACCCTACACACCGCTCTCCCTGGCGCTCCTACCACTCCTAGAGAGCCCCCTGGGGTACCTAGCCTTCATGTACGCCATCGGCATGGGTGAGGCCTCGCTCCTCCTCGTAAGCCTAGCCCTAATCTACTACGGGGAGCCGAGGGTCTCGAGGAGGCTCCTGGCCGCGCTCGCCTACGTGCCCCTCTTCCCAGCGGTGCTATGGCTCAACACGCTTATCCTACTGGTCGCGATACCGAGGGCCCTCTACCACTACGCCACAGGCGTGCACCCCGACAAGTGGTGACCTAGGCCTTGCCCAGCGGCCTGCTATACGTGTACCTCTTATCACTCCTGCCCTCGGTAGAGGGGCGCTACGCCGTGCTAGCCGGGAGAGCCCTAGGGGTGAGCCTCTGGGCCGCACTACTAGCCTCTGCCCTAGGCGTGGCTACCCTCTCCCTCGTATTGCCCCGTGTCCTCTACCTCATTGACACACTCGTTGACTGGATGGCCGCTAGTGGGTGGCGCTCCCTGGGGAGGATGGCCTCGCTCTATAAGAGATACGTCGAGAGGGCGCGGAGGAGGGCCGCCCCATACATTGAGAGGTACGGGCTCCCGGGGCTCGTGGTGTTTGTCGCCATACCCCTACCCGCCACCGGCGTCTGGACGGGGGCCCTGGCGGCCTACCTGCTGGGCGTCGAGAAGGGTAGGGCCACCGCGGCCCTACTCCTCGGGGGGCTCCTCTCGATCGCCTTCATGCTGGTGCCCGCGTACCTCGCCGCCGGGCTAGGACCTGCTAGCGGAGCCCACGGCCCCTGCCATCCGCTCGGCGAACTCTCTGATGCGGGGGTTTGAGTCGAGCACCTCTCCCGGCCCGCCTACCGCTACCACGCGGCCGGCCTCCATGAATGCGAGTCTATCCGCTGCCTCGAGGGCGAAGTCGAGTTCGTGTGTCACTATTATCATGGACTTCCCCATGCGCGCCACCTCGAAGAGGGCCTCGAGGACGTCGAGCCTGGACTCGGGGTCAAGCGCGCTTGTGGGCTCGTCGAGGAGCAGCAGCTCGGGCTCCATGGCGAGGGCCCTGGCTAGGGCTACTCTCTGCCTCTGCCCCCCGCTCAGCTGTGTGGGGTACCTATCCGCCAGGCCGTCGACGCCGAATAACGCTAGGTACCTGCGGGCCCTCTCCTCCGCCTCCCGGCGGGGCAGGCCCCTGACTACCTTCAGCGGGAAGGCGACGTTGCCGAGGACTGTCATGTGGGGGAATAGGCCGTAGTGCTGTGGCAGGTAGCCTATCCTGGACCTCACCCTCCTCAGCAGGCGCTCGTCCCTTATCGCTGTGATCTCTAAGCCGTCGAAGAGTATTCTGCCTCCACTCGGCTCTATGAGTCTGGGTATTACTTTGAGGAGCGTGGACTTCCCGCTCCCACTAGGCCCCATTATGACTAGTCTCTCCGAGGGCTCCAGCGAGAGGGTTATGCCGTGCAACACCTCTACTCCATCGTAGGCCGCCTTGACGCCCTCGAGGCTGAGGAGGCTCACCTCGACCACCTCTCGAAGCCCGGTATGGCCAGGAGCCTCTCGAGGCTCTTAGAGGACCTCATGAAGGCGTAGGATACCGCCAGGTATATGAGGGCAACCAGCATGTATGCCTGGAAGGCCCTGAAGGTAGCCGCAGTCATGTACTCGCCCACCCTCGTCAGCTCCATGACGCCTATCACGCTGGCCAGGGCGCTCTCCTTGAGTAGCATCACGTACTCGTTCGTGAGCGCTGGTATGGCGTTCCTCAGCGCCTGCGGCAGCACGACGTGCCTGAGCACCTGGGCCTCGCTTAGGCCGAGGGACCTAGCCACGAGGAGCTGCTCCTCATCCACCGACTTAGCCGTTGACCTCACTATCTCGGCCTGGTAGGCCCCACTGTTGAGGCCTATGGCGAGTGTTGCAGCCGTGAAGGCGTCGAGTCTCACGCCGAGGCTTGGGAGGCCGAAGAAGAGCATCAGGATCTGCACGAGGAGCGGGGTGCCCCTGAAGAAGGCTATGTACGCCTCGGCCACCGACCTAACAGGCCCCGGGCCTAGGAACCTGGCGAAGCTGAGCGCCGCGGATATGGCGAAGCCTAGGAGGAAGCTGAGGACCGCTATCGCTATGCTCCTACCGAGCCCCACCAGTAGGAGGTGCCCATACTCGACTGCCAGGTCCAGCACCCGCCCCACCCCAGGCCGGGGGCGCTGCTAGAAAGATGTGGGAAGAGGCTACCCGCTGCCCTGCTGCGAGGCCTGCACGGCGAGCCACTTAGCCACCTCCTTGTCTATGATCTGGTCTAGCTCCCCGCTCTGCTTGAGGTTCCATATGACCTGGGACACCTCCTGCTTGAGCTTGAAGGCGCACTTGGGCACGACCACGGCGCTGCAGCTGAAGAAGGGTATCTTATCGACTATCTTCAAGCCGCTCTCATGCGACACTATGATCTTGGCCACGTCGGGTGCGAGTATCATGGCGTCTATCTGGCCGTGCTTGAGGGCCATCACCATCTCCGGGTAGACCCTGTCGAACGTCACTATCTGGGACTCGTTGCCGAAGTACTTCTTCGCTAGGTCCTGCTCGGTCGTGCCCAGCTGCACGCCTATCTTCTTCCCCTTGAGCCAGGAGTAACCGTTGTATGAGGAGGCGTCCGAGGCCCTCACGACTATCACCTTGCCCGACTCGCACCTGTAGGGGACGCTGAAGTCTACGGCGGCTAGCCTACCCGGCTTCATGGCCACATCCGCTAGCACAATGTCGACGTCGCCCCTCTGCACGGCCTCGAAGAGCGCTGCGAACTTCATATCCTTAATCTCCAGCTTGACCCCCAGGTAGTCCGCTATCTTCTTGGCTAGCTCTATGTCTATCCCGGCATATTTACCATCGGGTGTGACGTACTCGTAGGGCGGCCAGTCGGCGCTAGTGCCGACTATGAGCACCCCCCTCTCCTTAATCTTCTCGAGCTGGTTATAGTGGAGCAGGCAGTCCTTGGGCACATTCACCTGCTTGCACTGCGTGGGCGATGAGGCATGCGAGCCCTTCAGTGCAAAGCCGAGGGCGCCAGCCACCACGGCTACTATAACAATGGATGCAACAATTATTGACTTTAGTGTCGCATCCATATCTATCACCGGCAGCGGCACAGGAGAGGCCTCCTATTAAATCTT
>JALWEW010000134.1 GCA_027039295.1 Acidilobaceae archaeon | reverse complement strand
CATCGAGTTGGGGGGGGCCCTGAGTTGCATCATGGTAGTGTAGGCTATCGTCGATGAGAGTGCCCCGAAGTGGGTGTGGAGGGTCTGCATCGTGCGGCCCGCTATGCCGGAGTAGTACATTACCACGCCGACGTCCTCCCTAGGCTTGATCTCGGGCTCCCTCCACTCGCCAGCCAGGCCCAGGGCCTCGCCGAGGGTCGAGGCCTTCGGGGCGCCGCTGGTCTCGTGGTAGGGACTCAGGAGTAGGGCCTCCTCGACGCCGACTCCAGCGAGGACCCCCTTCTCCCTCTCGTAGAAGTCGGGTGCGAGGACCGCCAGCCTTATGCCTCTGCCCTCGAGCTGGAACTGCAGGTCCTCACTAGTAGTGAGGGGGTCCACGAGGACGGCCGCGGCGCCGCTCATCCAGACCCCCAGGAGGCCGGCGGCGGCCTCGACGGTGTTGAAGGCCGAGTATAGCACCTGGGAGCCGGGGCCCGCGCCACGCGCTTGGAGCCACGCGGCCACGCCCTTGGCCATGGAGACAAGCTTCTCGTACGTGTAGCATGTACCGCTCTCAGCCTGCGCCACAGCGCAGCGGGCGGGGGACTTGGAGGCCTGCTCGAGGACGGGACCATACACGGGCTCCTCGGGGTACTCGATACTCTGCGGCACACCCTCAGGCCACACCTTCAGCCAGGGCCTCGACGACAACTCCACACTCACCCCGCGCGAGGCCTAGAGTGAATCCAAAGATGGAGGATTGGGGGGTGCAGGCGCCTAGGCCCTTGGATACGGGCTCGGTCAGCTGCTCCTCACGTATAGCTTGTAGACCTTGTGTGGCAGGGTCCTGACCTCCTCCTCGGGTATCCACTCGACCTCCGTGGGCACGCCGAGCTTCTCCTCGAGGGCCTTGGCTATCCTCTGCCTCAGCTCCTCGGGGTCCTTGGTTATGTTGGGGTCGTAGACCGCTCTGATGCGGAGCTTGTCCTCCTCCTTGAATAGGTCCTTGCTGCTCCTTATGAACTGCCATGGCTTCAGTATGGTCTCCGGGAAGCTGTATAGCACCTCCTCCACGTCCCTCTGTGTTATGTGCTTGCCCCGTACTATCGCGCCGAATATCGTGCGGCCGAGATACTTGAGTGTGGCGTGGGTGCGGCCGCTGACGTCCTTCGAGGAGTCCTTTATCACCATATCCTCGTAGTCCCAGCGCAGGTAGACGAGGGCCTCGTAGTCCAGGGGTGTTATCACGTACTCACCCTTCTCGCCGTCAGCTACGACCTCGTGGGTCTTCGGGTCGACGACCTCCACGAAGAACATGTCCTCCCATATCATGAGGCCCTTGGTGTTGCCGGTCTCCACCTGGTCGCGGTTCTCCGCCGTCGCCACGACGCAGTCGCCGCCGCCACTAGCGTCAAGGTGTAGGGTGCCCCAGAAGTCCCTGCTGTACTTCCTAACAGGGTCGGTCAGCATGTCGCCAGCTGTGCGTATGAACTTCCACTCGTGGCTATGGTAGGCCTCCTTGGGGTCTATGCCGCGGGCCCTAGCGTAGTCCATCCAGCGGAACATTGGTAGCGTGCCGTGGTCGACTCCGTTGAACTTGACGGCGCTGGCTATCATGTGGAGCCTCTCTATGTCCGTGGGTGTGGGCATGCTGCTGAACTCCCATACCTGCGCCCCCGTGGCGGCGAAGCCCCGGTCATTGCCGTCCTTCAGCCAGCCGTGCCAGTAGTAGCCCCATACCAGTATCCTGTCGCCGGGCCTCGCGCCAGCCGCCCAAGCGTGGCGGGCGTACTCTCTGGTTATCCAGCCCTCTATGTCCTTCTTCGTCTTCGCTATGAACGTGGGGAGGCCCGTCGTGCCCGTGCTGTGCTGCACGGTGTAGACCTCCTCCTCGGGCACGGCCAGGTAGCCGCCGAAGGGATCGCCGGTCCTCGCCCTCCTCTCCCTAACTTTGTCCTTGTACATCACGGGGATCTTCTCCTGCAGGTCCTCCGCGGTCCTTATGTCGCTGGGGCTCACGCCTAGCTCATCGAAGAGCTCCTTTATGGCCGGGGCGAACGTGTAGCCCCTGAGCACCTGGTGGCGGAGCTTCTTGTTCTGGAGCTCTCTGAGCTCGTCGCGGGGCATGGTCTCGAAATAGGGCTCGAAGTACTTCGACTCGGATGCCATGCTCCCACCAGAAAAGCCGTGGAGTATTAATTTACGTGTGTGTAAAAGGTATTAGGCGCCCACAGGTAAGGGGGTGACTGGACAGTGCATCCAGCCAGCATATACTCCGAGTACTCTCGCCCCTGAAGCCCCATGTACTCCCAGTTGAGGGGGGCCAGGTGTCTCCATTGAAGCTCGCCAGAGCAAGCGAGAGGGGCCCGTTCAAGGTTATCGTGCCTATTGGCGGCAGCGACTACGTGGGCGATGGGGAGTCTAGGAAGGCTATACTGAGGATCCTCTGGGTCTACGGTTACCTCTCGGGCTCCAGCCTGGGCTATAGGGGGGCCCTGAAGCTCGTGCACGGCAAGTACGGCGACGTCGTGCCGACGGCTAAGGTGTACCTGCTCCTCAATGAGGCCTCCAAGGAGAACCCGCTGGTGGAGCTGATCTGGGAGGCGGCGAGGGGGCTCTGGAGGCTATACGGGGACGGCGTTAAGACCGCTTTGCTGCTGGCGTACAAGCTCTACGAGAGGGCTCTGAGCCTTGAGAGGGATTACGGCCTCAGGCCCTCGACGATACTCGAGGGCTACAGTGCCGCCTATAAAGTTTACGTCGAGACACTCGAGGAGCTGGCGGGCAGGTCGCCTAGGCTGGACTGCGCCACTGCCACCCGGGCCCTGCTGACGGGGTCCCAGGCCTCGGGGATCCTGGGGCCCCTCCTATGCAGGGCCCTCGAGCGCTACAAGGCCAGCGGCTGCGGCAAGCCCTTCTCGGAGGTGGTGGACTTCGAGAGGATCGAGGGGGGCTCCCTATCCGATTCCACACTAGTGGAGGGCGTGGTTGTGAGGAAGAGGCTCTCGAGGCCGGGCATGCCGAGGCTCAAGGTGGGCCCCCTGAGGGTTGCCGTTGTGGACCAGAAGCTCTACGTGGACCTCAGGTATGAGGGCTACAACTTCGTTGTAAGCGACCCTGAGGCTGCTCTCAGGCTTGGAGAGGAGCTCTCGAGGAGTCACCTCTGGGCGGTGGAGAAGCTCTCCCAGCTCGGGGTCGGGCTCCTCGTAGACGTCAAGGGCCTCGAGGCCGGGCTGGAGGAGGAGCTGGAGAGGAGGGGCGTGCTAGTACTCCGCAGGATCCCCCCCGAGAAGGCGAGACTCATAGCGACTGCCTCGGGCGCGAGGCTCCTCTCAAGGCTCCAAGACGCTGGCCCCGGGGACGTGGGGGTCGTCGACCACCTAGAGGAGAGGGTCTTCGGGGACAGGTACTACACCATACTAGAGGCCCGCGGGGGGTGCGTCTCCACCATAGTCATCCGGGGGCCCTGGTATGCCGTTGACACGGCCTACGAGGAGGCCCGCATGGCCGCGAGGGGCCTTGAGGCCTACGCGGCGGATCCACGCTCCCTCCCCGGGGGCGGGGCCCCCGAGGTGGAGGCCGCCCTCAGGATAAGGGAGCAGGCCCTCAGGGCCGGGGGGAAGAAGAGGCTGGCCATGGAGGCGTTCGCCGAGGCTATAGAGGTCATACCCTCCACCCTGGCCAGGCACTCGGCCCTCAAGCCCCACGAAGCCCTCGCCGCCCTCGAGGCCCTCCACGCCCAGGGCCGCTGGGCTGCGGGAGTAAACGAGTACGAGAAGCGCGTAGACGAGGACCTAGCCGCTAGGGGCATACTCGACCCCTACCCCATCAGGAGGGCCGCGGCCGAGGTGGGCGTGAGCCTCGCAATGACGCTATTGAGGGTTACCGGCATAAGCGTGCACCGGCGAGGCGCCCACCTCAGGGAGATCAGGGAGCCCCATAGGTAGCGTGATAAACCCCCCGCCTACGCCACGGCTTTAGAGGATCCCTCTGTGATCGGGTGGCTCGAGGCCCTGGGACTCTCTGGGATGATACTCGTATTCGCGAGCTTCATAGTCAAGAGCTGGGTATGGCTATACAGCCTCAACCTGAGCGGGACCGTCGTGCTGACCCTGTACGCGTACCTTAGGAGGGACCCGATATTCACCGTCGTGGAGGCTGGTATAGCCCTCTTCCTAGCCTACAGGCTTGCTGGGGAGATAAAGGAGAGACGGAGTGGGGGCGCCTAGCCCTCCCCGCGGGGGGTCTCCTTCCTCAGCTTCTCGAGTAGCGCCTTGAGCCCCGCCTTCCTCTCCTCAACGTAGTCGAGCGCCTCGGCCACGGTCACCTCGATCATGAGGCGCCCCTCGAAGCCTATGTAGGCGCGCCTCGAGGGCTCGAGCCTCCTCAGGAGGGCCTCCGCGTCCTCGAGCTCCCTCAGGGCCAGCTCTAGCTCGGCCAGCACCCTCTCCCTAGCCCCAGGCGGCGCTGTGCCCTGCAAAGAGGCGCTACCCCCGATGGCTCGCCTTGGAGGTATTGAGGGGGAGGCTAGGCTGTCCCCGTTGGGGACTCCTGGTACTCCCGGATCAGCTCCCTGATCCTGGCGTTCAGCTCCTCGAGCTTCCTACGGAGGTCCAGCCGCAGCTGTTCGAGGGCGCGTATCCTCTCGTTTATCAGCTCCTTCGCCTCGTCTATGGTCGCCTCAACACTCAGCCTGCCGCCGACGCCCATGACTACGTGCTCGGTGTCCACTATCTTCGCGCGTATGAAGTTCCCGGCGCCTATGGGGACTAGCACTGTCTTGTCCTTGCCCTTCTCCTTTATATACTCGAGAGTCTCTATGACAGTAGCTAGATCCATGACTGTCGCGTCTATCGTGGCCACCTGCTGTCTGAGACTCTCGACCTGACCGAAGAGCGTCCTGAGCTCCTCCTCCAGCTTGTCGGCGCGGGCCTCCCTGCCTGCCTCCTTAACCTGCTCGCTCATGCCGCCCACCATAGATATTATTTGCGGCATACTCCTTTATTACCTTTTGGCTCTACGAAGAATACACCATACATTACATTATTACCAACTGTGAAAGTCCGACAGAAACTAGGCGTGGATGCAGACACGCATAAACCAGTAGGCCCTGTGTAAGGATCCCCCTCAAGCTTCTAGCACGCGGGGTCTTCAGGCATGTCCCTGGATTAAGGGCTACTCCCTCTTAAAGGGGATGGTGCGGCCGCCGGGATTTGAACCCGGGATCGCCGGCTTGGGAGGCCGGCGTCCTAGTCCAGGCTAGACGACGGCCGCTCCGCGGAAGTCCCTAGGGTGGCGGGGGTTTATTGCTTTCAGGCTGGCGCACGCGCTTTCCAGTACTCGGCATCGCTGCTCAGCGATATAGCCTCCCTCAATGCGCTACCTCTAATGGCGCGGCCCCCGGGGCCCAGCCGCGGTTGGGGGGATGCCGTGGAAGGGAGTCTCCTGAATCGTGGGATGTGGAGAGCCGGAACATTGAGTCCCCGGCCACGGCCTGGCTCTGGGGGCCGCGTGGGGGTGCTCCCCGGGAGTTGGGGTCTAGGGTCGCCGTTGTTGGGGCTGGCCGCATAGGCTTGAGAGCTGCTTGGGAGCTGGCTGGCCTGGGCTATGATGTCGTCGTGGTTGACTCCAGCTCCAGGGCTCTTAGGAGGGCCTCCGAGGTCGTGGGCTCTGAGGGGCGCCTGGCGGATGCCTCTAGCCCGCGGGCACTCGCTCAGGCCCTCAGGGACGTGGACTACGCCCTCATAGCCCTGCCGGGAGGCCTCGGTGGGAGGCCCCTCGAGGGCGTCGTGGAGGCTGGAGTTGACGCCGTGGATGTAAGCTTCTACAAGAGTATACCGGAGCGCTACGCCGAGCTGGCCTCTAGAGCGGGTATTAGGGTGGTTGTGGATGCCGGGGTTGCCCCGGGCCTTAGTAACATGCTGGTGGCATCAGCCTATAGGGAGCTGGGTCTCCTGGAGGAGGCCTACATATTAGTCGGGGGCGTCTCGCGGGATCCCAACGCTAACCCCCTGGGCCTCGCAGCCACGTGGAACGCTGAGGATCTAATTGACGAGTACCTGAGGCCGGCGAGGATCCTCAGGGCAGGGGAGGTCGCCGCGCTCGATCCCCTCTCGTCAGCGTGTAAGGCGAGGATCCCGGGCGTGGGCGTGATGGAGGCCTTCCCCACCGACGGGTTGAGGAGCCTCCTCCACACCATGAGGGGGAGGGCCTCGCACCTCGTGGAGTACACGCTACGCCACCCGGGCCACCTCGACCTCGTGTTGAAGCTTAGGGGTCTAGGCATGCTGAGCGACGAGCCCGTCCACGTCGACGGGTGCATGGTGAGGCCTAGAGCCGTACTCGCGAGGCTTATAGAGGAGAATACGAGTGGCGTCGAGGACGTGGTTGTGCTGGCCGTCAAGGCCTCCTCCCAGAGGGGGGCGGCGGCCTCGCTCTCGATAGTCGGGGCCAAGGCTGGCTGGAGCGCCATGGCCCGGGTGACGGGCGCCTCAGCGGTCGCCACCCTCAGGGTCGCTCTCGAGGCACGCCGCGTCAGGGAGCCGGGTATCCACGACCCGGAGGAGCTAGGCTTCAACGGCCACCTCGGCGAGGTCCTAGGCTACCTCGAGGCGAGGGGCATCAGGGTGTCCCGCGTCGACCCCGGCTCGGTGCTAGTCGAGGAATGCCGCTAGGCCCCTCCCCCTCCCGGAG
>JALWEW010000133.1 GCA_027039295.1 Acidilobaceae archaeon | reverse complement strand
GGGGGGCATCGAGCCTCTCAGTGGCCTTGATGTACCTCTCCAGGCTCGAGGCGAACCCTATCAGGGGGGCGTCGACCACGGGGTCGGCTATGGCTCTCACACCCCGCGACTTGAGGGCCTCTAAGGCTAGGAAGAGGCTATCGACGTCCCGATCGCTAACAACAGCGGCGAGGCCTCTAAGGTGCTCGGAGGATGCCAGAGCCACCTCCGGGGACGCCACCACGCCATGCGCCCCGGCCTCCACGGCCGCCCTCGCGTGGCCTGGCGTGGGGGCCTCGGCCAGGACTGCGGCTTTACCCGAGGAGGCGTCGAGCGCCTCTGCGACGGAGGATTCGACCTGGCTGGGGTCATCGCTGGGTAGCACGCCTATCACTATGATGTCGGCACCCTCCACCACGAGCCTGGCGGCCTCACGGGCGCTCCGGCCCGGGGGTACCTCTGAGGCTATGAGGAGTGGGGGGCCCCTGAGGGGAACCTCAACAGGGCCGAGTTCCAGGGTCTTCTCGGCCCTCACCCTAACCCTGCCGCCGATTATGTAATCGGCCGGCTCCTTAGGCGACAGCCTCCCCCCAGACATTACGTGCTCGAGCAACGCTGGGATGCCAGAGGCCGACCGGGTCCCCTTGACTACCTCGACCCCCAGTTTCTCCGAGAGGCGTGAGAGGTCCCCCTTGACCAGGCCGGGGACGACCACGAGGCTTGCTCCCCGGAGCCTCTCGAGGAGCCCTGGGTCACGCTCGATTAGGGCCTCGAGCGCCTCGGCGCTCAGGAAGGATGCTACATTAACGGGCAATACCTCGACATAGACGCAGTCGAACTCCGAGGCGAAGTGCCTCACAATCCTCTCGGCGGCCCTGCTCGTGAGGAGCACTATCCTATCCCTGCACCCCACAGGGGCCCCTCCCCCTAGGGCGTAGAGTCCTCACCCCACGGGCAGCGTCTCGATGATCCTCTTGTAGCTCGACGCCCCTATCCTCACAGCGCCAGCCGCTATAGCCATGAGGGCGTCGTAGCCCGTCCTTATACCCCCCGCAGCCTTGACTGGCACGCCTCCTGCGACCCTGTAGAGCCTGGCGACCGTGTAGGGGTCGCCCCCCTTGGAGATGACGCCAGTGCTAGTCTTTAGGTAGTCAACGCGGGCCCCCCTGGCTATAGAGGCCAGGCGGGCTAGCTGCTCGTCGTTTAGCACTGGGGCCTCCACGATCAGCTTCAACTTGACCTCAGCCGACCTCGCGGCATCCGCCAGCGAGGAGACCTCCTCCTCGACCCTGCTCCACTCGCCTGAGAGCACGAGGGACAGGTTAACGACAGCGTCCACCTCCCCCACGCCCCCCTCGGCTAGGGCCTCGATGAGGCCGACCTTATGCTCG
Source organism: Acidilobaceae archaeon (assembly GCA_027039295.1). Classification (GTDB taxonomy): domain Archaea; phylum Thermoproteota; class Thermoprotei_A; order Sulfolobales; family Acidilobaceae; genus Calypsonella. The sequence continues at coordinate 5,357 of JALWEW010000133.1, read as the reverse complement.
ACCGGCTCGTAGCCGTAGGGGAACCCCACGACGCTACAGAGGGTCACGCCGCTGGTGGAGGCCTCGCGGGCGAGCAGGAGAGCGGCGTGGGGGGGCATCATAGCGCAGTGGAACCCACCGCTGGCCACGTCATCGATTAACCTCCTGTAATCCGCCAGCGTAGCGGTCGGCGATAGGATTGTGGCGTCTATCATTGACGCGAGCCTATCCCTGTTCAGACCCAGCTTCCTTAAGAGGTCGTGGAGCACCTGCCCAGACACTGGATGCACCACCCAGCAGTGTCTCACGGTATACTCATGCCTAATTAATGCGACGCTTAACGTTCCAGGGAACGCCCTCTCGAGGAGGAGCATGCGTCCCTCGCATCCAATCTACAGCGGGTACAAGGCACCAGGAGCAGTTTGGGATGGATTGTGCACGTTCAGAAAGACCCGCTGTCCTCTGTGGTGCCTCTGTTTAGGGAGGGGGTTAGCCCTCCTTCGAGAGGCAGATCTCTATGCTGCTGACTCTGCGTGTCCTCTGCTCGCCAGTCTGGGGGTCGGTGACCGTTATCTCCTGGCTGCCGGTGACGCAGCTCTCGACCTTTATGTTCTGTACGAACCTGTTCCTCACTATTTCCACGGCGTCTACAGCCCTGCTGATGTTCCTCCCCCTAGCCTTTACCACGACCTTGCCGCTGCCCTGCTCCATTAGGGTGGTTAGTATCGCGAGTACGTAGTTCATCACGGGCTTCTTACCGATCCTGACCTCGGGTGCTCCCTCGCAGACCATACTTGCCCACCTCTACTCCGGCGTCTTTGCTGGTGCGCCAGCCTGAGAGGCCCGGGTAGGCGATATAAAAGCGTTGCCTCCAAAGCCCGTGGGGCCCCCGGTTTGAGGGTGGTCATAGAGCACATGGAGGAAGGCATGTCAAGGTGGATGCTGGAGGAGTACAGGGAGGCCGTCAGTGTCGCGGGGAGCAAGGGCTTCGGGGTCACCATAGCCAACCTCGGGAGGCCGGAGCTGGCCGCCCTCGTGGAGCGCCTGGGCGCCGAGGCCATGATCTGGAGCGCCTCGCCACTCTATAACAGGGCCGAGGCCATAGTCCTGGATCCCTGGGCCCCCAGGAGGCTGGAGCCCTGGGAGGCCTCGAGGGCTTGCTGTATAGTCGTTGGAGGCATCATGGGCGACCACCCCCCTAGGGGTAGGACCAGGCTTCTCTCGATGATATACACGAACGCGGCCAAGAGGAACCTGGGGAGGGCGCAGCTCAGCATCGACGGCGCCGTCAAGGTGGCACTAATGGTTGCCGAGGGCGCGAGTCTCGATGAGATAGAGCTTGCGGTCTCGCCCAGGCTCACAATCGAGACTCCCCTGGGTAGCCTCGAGTTGGAGCTGCCCTACGCCTACCCCGTGAAGGACGGTGAGCCTTGGATAGCGCCGGGCGTTAAGAGGCTCCTCGAGGCCGGTATAATGTGGGACGAGGAGGGCCTCCTACAGGAAGGCCTCTAGGCCCCTCCTCCACTTCACCTCAACGATCCTTCTATTCAGGGGGAGGGCCACGTTATACACGGGCACACCGCCGATGAGGGCGTAGGGCGTGCCATTATGTGCGTGGCCGTGTACAGCGGCGTCGGGCCTAAGCCTCCTCACGACCTCCTCCATCGCTCTGCTATACATCTCGGGCCAAATCCTCGGATCCTCGCCTCTGAGGGTGGCCCGAGATAGGCCGTAGTGGGATACTAGTACCACCCTATCGGCGTTGCGCTTGGCCTCGGATAGAAGGCCCTCGACGATCCTCGGCCTCTCAGCGTAGACCCTAGCCAGGTGGGGCTTGTGCCTCCTCTGCCACCGTGTAGGCCTATCGAGGGCCCCCGAGGTGCCGACTATGCCTATTCTCTCCTTATTGCACTCAATATATGTGACGCTATCGTCGAGCCACTCGACCCTCCCAGCACTGATCCTCCTGAGGGAGTCCCTAACCTCCTCGTACTCTTCGTTGCCGAAGACTGCCACGACCTTGATAGCTCCCAGCTCCGAGTCTATCGCTTCCAATACGGGCTCCAACATGGAGGCCCTGCCCTTATCGACTATGTCACCAGCTAGTATCAGCGCGCAGACCTCGCCAGACTCCCGGGAGAGCCTGGCTAGAGCCTCCCGGAAGAGGGCGTAGTATCTGGGGGCATGTATGTCCGCCGTAGCATAGAGCCCGCCCATGCCCCGGCCCCCGGTGCGCCCTCAGCGCTACAATGGCTCCACATAGCCCCCATCTAGGGGGCTAAGGCTGCCCATCGCTCCTCATCGGGCCCCAGCGGTCTCGAGGAGGCTGGGAGTTGATTAGCTAGTAGCTTAAGCTGTGTCTCTCGGGGGCTTTAAACCCATATTCTGCCCCTACCTATCTCGCTGTAGTTCTCGCCTAGCCTCAGCCTGCTGAAGGAGACCGCCACCGGCTCTACGTGGCAGCAAGTGTCGAAGACCGCTCTCATAGAGTCGAAGTCCACCTCCCTTAGGAGGGCGGGGTACTCGTTCCCGTCCCTCGTGGTGAGGGCCGAGAGGACGCCCTCGAAGCCCCCGGTGTAGGCCACGAGTAGCTCCCTAACGCCCAGCCGCCTCTGCAGGGTTCTAACGGCCTGTGGATCAGGGGGGCTCTGGCTGTCTACTACTATGCAGAGGCCTCCGGGGTACCTAGTCACGCGTACGGCCTCCACCCCCAGGCTGTGGACGGTCTCCCGGGTTACCTGCTCGTCTCTAACCGGCGTCCCGGACAGCGAGCAGCTCCCCCTTACAGACACTTTTTCGAGGTCCACCTCTACGCGGGCTCCACTGAGGAACCTCCTGTAGTTCTCGGCCCTTAGGAGGCGCCTGTCGCCGCGGTCCCTCTCAGCCTTCACGCTTGGGGAGGGCAGACTGTAGACGCTGGCCCGCGTGGCTCTCCTCATGTAGCGTGCCAGCTCGTCGTCGCCTAGGACTACGATGTAGTCGGCTCCTATGGCCCAGGCCAGGTCGGACTTCAACTCCATGGCCTGCCAGCCCTCGGTCCACCCGTCGGTGTCAACCACGACGAGCCCTGAGCCCCTTCTCCTAGCGGTCTCGACTAGCTCTCGCGAGGCGGTTATGAGCCTCCCGGCGACGGGTGCAGGCTCGATCGAGCCGACGAACTTCATCCTGAGCGGCTCGAGGGCCCTAAGCCACTCGACCCATGAGGAGGGTATTGCGAGACTCACGAATCCCGGGGGGCCTATGTCGGCCTGGCCTATGTCGGCGTCTATGATGGCCGAGATTATGCTGTGCGCTAGGGCCCTGTTGGCCTGGAGGGCGGCGTAGCTGGTCTTACCGGCCTCGACGGGGCCCACGACTGCCACGACTGTGGGGCCCCTAGACTCCCTGATGATCTCGTCAGCGGCCTCGAGCCATTGAAAGTAGTGGTTCTCTCCCTCGACGGGGGCCTCCACGCGCCCTCCCTCTCTTACGTCTACCTCGACGCTGCTGTGCTCTGACAGTGAGGTTATGGGGTAACTCCTGAACCTGCGCAGCTCGAACTCCTCGCCCGAGCCCAGCTCGGCCCCGAGGATGCTGACGGAGCCCCTGATGACCCTAACCCTCGCCGGCCCGAAGATCCTCGCCTGCTCGCCCAGCGTGAGCTCAAGGGTCACCCTAGGCAATCGCTGCCCCCCGCGGCTGGCCCAGGCTGTCCAGGATAATGAGTAGGCGGTCGCCATGTATGGCCTGCCTCGCCCTGGCCGCGGAGCCGGAGGGATCCTCGAGGGAGGCGTTGACGCCTAGTGGGTCGGGCAAGCCCTTCCTGGCCCTTATCAGGGAGGCCATAACTGCCTCTATGGCCTGGAGCCAGGAGAGGATCCACGCAACCCTCAGGGCTCTCATGGCGGCGTTGGGGCTCATCGGGTTGGCGTCCTCATGGCCCAGGCTCGTCGGGATCCACTCCGCGAGTCTGGAATGCATGAGTGACCTGGCCTCGGAGGCGAGGGAGGCGGCGGTGTACTGGATTATCATTGCCCCTACACTGCTTCCGGGAGCGGCGAGGAAGTCGCCTACACCGTTGATTCTCCCGTCTAGGAGCCTCTCTATCCTGTATAGTGTAATATTAGCCATCTGGATCAGCGCCAGCGCCGAGGCCTCGGCGGCTAGGCCGGCGTAGATCGTGTTGAAGTTGCAGGTATGCCACGCCCTCCCGCCAGCTATGACGGGGTTCGTGGTGGGGCTGCAGGCCTCCCTCTCCACGAGGTCTCTAGCCCACTCCAGGGCCTCGAGGCTTGCCCCATAGACATGGGGTATGCACCTTATACTGTAGGGATCCTGGAGCCTATCGGACCTCCCGCAGGGCCTGAGCGCTTCCAGCTCCCTAGCGACTCGGGCTTGGCTCTTGTGGAGCTTCGCCTGGGCGCCTAGGCCGAACTCCTCGGGGTTAAAGCTTATCGCCTCGAGAGCGTACCCGGCCACCCTTAACCCGGTCTCCAGTAGCGTGAGACCCGACCACACGGCGGCTCCTGCAAGGGCCGTACTCCACGCGGTATTGTTTATCGCAGCCAGGGCCTCCCCGACTTGTAGATCCACGGGGCTCAGGCCTACCCTGGCCAGGGCCTCCCTGCAGGAGAGCCTCTCGCCTCCCAGTAGGGCCTCGCCCCGCCCTCTCAGTATGCACCTGAGCGCGTGTGACGATGGGGCCAGGTCGCCGCTAGCCCCAACACTTCCATAGAGGGGCACCAGGGGGGTAAGACCTGCTGCGAGGGCCTCCTCCACCTGCTCGATTAGGAGGGGTCTCAGGGGGTGGCCCCCTCTCGAGGCCTGGCTGAGCCATATGGCGAGGAAACCCCTAACCAGCCATGCAGGAGCCCAGGGCCCGACTCCGGCGGCGTGCTCGTCCAGGATACGGTCTTCATACTCGGGCCCGCAGGGGGCTTTCTCCCCCTGAAGGGCTCCGAGCCCCGTGCAGTAGCCGTAGAGAGGCCTCTCCTCGGCCTCCTTTAGGTAGAGCCGCCTCGCCTCTGCAGTCCTCTCCTTCAGGTCGCCGTCAACGACGATTCTAGACTCTCCGAGGGCGACGCTAACTATTTCATCGAGGCTAGGGCAGGATGATGAAGTTAGCCTCAAGACCGCGGACTCGGCGGAGGCCAATCCCCCTCCCAGCAGGAGAGAGCAGTATCCCAGGATTTTATTGTGGAGGGATGGCGGGGCACGCGCTGGGACTCACGTCGCCTCCCAGGCCATGAACTTTGGGAGTCTCACGCCCCTCTGGCCGTGGTACTCGCCACTGTATGGCCTCGCTGCAGGCGTGTTGAGCTTTACTAGGACTAGGTGGAGGAACCTGTCCCCGGGGTAGAGCTTGACTGGGAACTCGCTACCGACGACCTCTATCGTGA
>JALWEW010000132.1 GCA_027039295.1 Acidilobaceae archaeon | reverse complement strand
GACGAGAGTGTTGCAAGCTATGTTGTCGATAAGCTGGCCTTCGCACTAGAGCAGCACTTATCCCTAATCTCGGAGGTCCGGGATAGGATAGCCAGGCTCGACGCCGGAGGCGCCAGTAGGGCCTCCCTCGAAAAGAGCCTGGATAACCTGAGAAGCCTGCGTGAGGCCATAGGAGAGCTCCTCAACATAATAGGTAGGAATGCCAATGCCATGCCTTCGTCATATATTGATGACGTATTCGCATTAATCGGGTACTACGTTGAAGCTGCCGCTCCCGGCGAGGAGAGGGTCCTGAGGAGCGCCTCGAGGTACACGGATATCAGGGAAGACCTCGAGAAGCTCGAGGAGCTTAGAGCGACAGCTCGCGTCATACTGTCGAGCCTCAACGTCTCAATAAAGCTATAGGTGGTCGTCCGCGCTCCCAGGGACCCCTAAAGCTCCTGGTTCCCCAGACAACTCCTCATTAGCCGGACCCGCGGACTATGGAAACTTTTATCTGGCAAAGACGGGCGGGGCGCTCGAGTGCAAGGTATGGGTGCCGCGGGCGCATAAGTATGTAGTGGGTGAGGTGGGATGTACTCTTCGGGTAGCATCAGTAAGGTCACCATAACCGAGCTATTATCTGACATGGCACGGGAGATAGAGTATACTGCCAGCGTGGTCGAGAGGGCCCTCAGGGAGAAGGGCTTCAGGGGCGAGGTCCTCGACAAGCTAGCCCGCCAGGACGTTAAGATGCTCAAGGACAAGGCTGAGCGGTATCGCAACAGGCTCCTCGAGTACGTGGCAAATGGGAGGGCCGAGATAGTCGGGCTCAGAGAATTCTACACAGCCATAGCTCTGTCGATAGAGAACTCGGCGCTTAAGATGGATGCAAGCATATTCAGGCTCCTACTGTACATTAGCTCCTCCACCTCGACGCCAGCTAGGATTGAGGAGAGGTACCTAGCCCTACTGGGCAAGCTAAGGGACACTGCTGGCTACCTGACGTCCCTGATAAGGGCGATCTCCCTCGGCGGCCACACCAGGGAGGCCAGGAGGAGGGTCCAGGAGCTAGCCACTAAGATAAGCCAAGTCGAGGAGGATGCCGACGTAGAGTATAGGAAGGCCTTGGCTGCTATAGTTGAAGAACTCGGCGGCGATGTGAAGGGCTTCGTACTGGTAAAGGAAGCCGTGGACCATCTCGAGGACGCGGTGGACCTCCTATACAACGCTGGGAACTACGCCACCATAATAGCCCTCTCCGAGGCCTGAGGACTCCCGGGACCAGGGTGGGCGGCCCTACAGCGAGGGGTAGGCTCTACGGTAGGCACGTGATAGTAGAATCCGTCGAGGAGGCTAGGAGCCTCTACGCCCTAGGCTTCTACGGCAAGCCTCTGGGGGTCGATAAGCCCTCGGGCCCCGACTTCGACTCGCCCCTCCTCGTGAGCCCCCTGGAGGCCGTGTACCTCGCCAAGAGGGGGTACCTAGAGGTGGTTGACGGGGAGGGCCGCGTCCTCAGCCCCGAGGAGGTGGGGGAGATGCTCTTATCCGATGATAGGCTTAGGATGCTCTACAGGGTGTACGAGGACCTCAGGGATAGGGGGCTCGTTGTGAGGCCTGGCATGAAGTTTGGGGCCGACTTCGCCGTCTACAGGTATGGCCCGGGCATAGACCACGCGCCCTACCTGGTGGTGGTGAGGCCCCTCGACGAGGCCATGGATCCCGTGGAGATAGTGAAAACCGGGAGGTTGAGTCACAGCGTGAGGAAGACATTCACCATAGCCACTGTGAGGCGGGACGGGAGCGTGAGGTACGTAATGTTTAAATGGGCTAGGATCTAGTTAAGATCCGGTGCGGCGCTGGTGCGCTCAGAGGCGTTGAGAGCCTCTGTGATCGAGTCCGCGTTCCCATCCTAGCCTGGTCGGGGTGTAGTGGAGATGACTGCGAGGCGTCCTAGAGGTCCGAGGCCCCAGAGGACCCACCGTGAGAGGAGGGAGCCCAGGCCCAGGCCCATAGGCGATAAGTGCAACCCACTCTGCCCGTACTTCAAGTGCCTCAAGGGCGCACTCATAATCAAGACCGAGTACTATAGGGGGAGACCCATTAAGGTCCCCATATGCTCGTGGACCGGTGACAGGTGCATAGGGCCCAAGTGCAGGTACGCCTACTGTGAGAAGCATGCCATGCTACCCGACGGACGCTGCGCCTTCGCCGTCCAGGCCCGGGCGAAGAGGCAGGTTGACTTCGAGGAGGAACTCAGGAAGGCTAGTGATATAGATGAGATGGAGGAGGAGTTCTAGGATCCCCACCTCCTATAAAGGCTGTTGGAAACCCCCAAGGCGTCCAGGACCTTACCTGCGAGAAAGTTAACTATGTCATCCACACTCTTGGGTCTCACGTAGAAGCCGGGCGTGAGCGGTGCCACCACAGCCCCCATCCTAGCCAGTTTGAGGAGGTTCTCCAGCTCGGCAACACCCAGCGGGGTCTCCCTTGGTGCAACCACGAGTCTGCGCCGGAGCCTGAGTATCGCCAGGGCCGCCCGGGCCACGAGGTTAGACGCTATCCCATGGGCTATCAGCGCCACGGTCTTGGTGCTCGCGGGCACTATCGCCATAGCGTCGGGTTGGCTACTGCTGCTCGCGAGGGGTGAGTTGAAGTCGTCCTCGTCGTAGACCTTCGAGTGCCTCGAGAGCCTAGCCCTCAGCTCCCCGGGCTCTAGGCCCTCCTCTACCCTGGCCACCTCGAGGGCCGACCTAGTGAGGATTACCCCCTCCACCCTAACGCCGGACTCGGCCAGGGCTTCGACTACGCGCAGGCCCACGCGGACCCCGCTGGCCCCCGTTATCGCTACTGAAACACTCTCAGGCCTGCAGGGCATCCCACGGGCTCACCCAGGGCCTCCCGGACTCCTTCCAGCATCTCCTTATAGGCGTTGGAACCGTAGGCCACGAATACTATGATCTTGGGGCCGGTCTCCCTCGCAACGCTAGCCATGGCTTTGGCTACCTCCCTGACCGAGAGGCCCCCAACGCCGGCCCCCATGGCTGGGAGTGCTACGGACTCCACGCCCAACTCGAGGGCCTTGCGGAGGGCCGCCCGCGTCGCCTTGACGGCGTTCTCCAGCGGTATCCTCATGGCGGGCCTCTCCATTGTGGGGGCGTGTATCACATACCTAGCCCGGAGCCTGCCGGCCCCTGTGGCTATGGCCTCGCCCACAGGTACGGGTGCGTGCTCCATGGCCTCCTCCTCGATCTCGGGTCCCCCGGCTCTCTTTATGGCCCCGGCCACGCCGCCGCCCATTATCATGAGGCTGTTGGCTGCGTTTACTATAGCGTCTACTGAAGCCTTAGTTATGTCGCCCTCCGCGACCACCAGGATCCTGCCGCCCGGCAGGCTGAAGCACTCCATCCCCGCCACCAAGGCGTTAACGTGCTGCGGGGATTAATTACGTGGGCTCCTCGAGCGCTTAATCTCGGATAGCAGGGGTATCTCCCTCAGCTTCTCCTCGGGTAGTAGATCCCAGAGGATCCCCGGGGGTCTGGTGGGCCTCTCTCTGATTCTTATGAGCCTCGTGGGCGTGGCTATTATGTCTATGGGCACGTCCCATGGGTCCTGCGGGAGCCTCTCCCCTACAACCTGCACATCATGTACTGTCGTGGCTATCGGGGTGTCCTCACCCGCCTTGCCTAGCTCGGCGAGGATTGCGTACTCCAGCTCCCCGTAGCCCTCGCCCTTGCCCAGCCTGCCTCCCCATAGGTCGACGGCCACGCTACCCTCGACTATCAAGTCGAGCCTTGGAAGCCGCTCGAGGTCCGCTAGCCTAGAGAGGAGGAGGCCCCACCTGAAGGCCCCCCTTATCGTTGATGCCGTCGGGTAGCTCCTAGCCGGTATGCGGGCCGGGTCCAGCAAGAGGAAGCCCCTCCTGAGCCTGGGCGTCGGCATTATGAGCAGCTTACCCTCCCTGAGGGCCTCAAGCCTCACGGGCCTCTGGGGCGAGTCGGGGTTAACCTTGACGACGCGGGCCCTCCTCCACTCCGGGGTCCCGAAGAGCCTCTCTGCGGCCGCGCGGGAGCACGCGAAGTTCGGTATCCTGCCGTGAGGCGGCAGTGGGGGCCTGGCCAGGCCCTCTCTGAGGAGTCGGTCCCAGATTGACCTCCTTATCCTATCCTTCTCCGCCTTCACCTCCGGCATAGGGGGCACCTCAGGGCATGCGCCTCACCAGGCGGGCGGCCTCTGCTAGGCCCGTGTAGTCGGCTGGCACGCTGAGGACTACCCCGTCAGCCAGACCCTCTAGCTCGCTGGCGACAGCGGGAACCGATTCGAGGCTGTAGCGTGGCACATAGGCTGGCATCCTGGAGGTGAGCCACCTATTGCGCTCGGTCTCCACGACAAGGTAGGGGTAAATCCTGACACCCAGGGCCTGGGCCTCAGGCACTAGGCTGCGTAGACTCTGCGGCGTGGAGTTGAGTATGAACGCGAAGTCTGGGCGGCTGCGAAGCCGAGCGGAAATCTCCGCGGGCGCCCTCCTAGCGCTGACGAGGACCCCGACCTCCACGGCTCCGAGGCCGTGGCTCCTCGCTAGACCGATAGCATCCTCTGGGCGTAGGTGGCCGCACTCGCCCCCCTCGGATGGCGGGTCGCCCCTGAGGGCGACGAGCCGGGTAACGCCTAGGAGGACGGCGGCCCCAACGAGGCTCTTAAAGGCCACCAGGTTCACATCCGACACACGCACGTGGGCTATACCCGGTATCCCGTACCTCTCCTGTATGTAGGCTGCGACTGCCACGCTATGAGCCCTAGGCACGCCGAGGGGGGACTCCGGCACGTCGATCCAGTCGAGGAGGCCCCGAAGGGGAGGGATCCACTTCTCGAGCTTCTCCCTGCTCCTCGTGGGCTCCACCTCTCCTATGATCTCGAACAACACCCCATCCCCCTACACTGTGACGCCTAGGTAGAAGCCTATGAGACCCAGGAGCATTGCTAGGAGGACCAGCCTCTTGTGCCAGAGGGCGACCGGCTTCACGGGGGAGGCGAGGAGCCTCGCGGCCGCCAACGCGAGGAGAGCGTCCACGACCGCTACGGGGACCCCGTAGGCTAAGGGGTTCACCCAGCCCCTGAGCAGCGGCACAGGGCTCAGGACGGCAGCGGCCGCGTAGAGCAGCGCGGCCAGCCTCGCGGCGGCCCTCGTGCCCCTCGAGACGGCGACTGTCCGTACCCCGGCCAGCCTGTCACCCTCCACGTCCGCGATGCCCTTGGCCACCTCCCTCGCCAGGGCCGTCAGGAATACCATGGCCCAGAACACCGTTACCGCGGGGCTGAACCTCCCGACAAGCGCCTCACCGTAGATGAGTGGTACAGCAACGTTGAATGCCACCATAGCGTTCCCCGGCAGTCCACTCCTCTTGCCCCATGCATCGTAGAGGCTCGCCACCCCCCAGGCGGCAAGGGCTATGGCGAACGTGTAGAGCCCCGTAGCCGCAGCTGACACTAGGCCCGCGAGGGTTAAGGCGGCGAAGCAGGCCCAGGCGGCCCTGAGGCCCAGCCGGCCCGAGGGTATAGGGCGGCCCGGCGCGTTAACCCTGTCCACCTCTACATCTACTATATCGTTGAGGACCATGGCCGAGGCCCCGAGGAAGAAGCCTGTGGCGAAGGCGTAGAGCGAGGCCTCTAAGGGAGGCGGGCCCCCAGCAGCTATAGCTGCCCCAACTATGACAGCAAAACCTAGCATGGCCGAGTTGGCGGGTCTCAGCGCCTCCAGGCAGGCCTTCACCCCAAACGCCAGGGTCTCAGCACCGCCCCCGCAGTCGTTGCGGGGCCAGGATTTATCCCTCACAAACCCAGCGCCAGCCCCGGGGCTTAGGGGCTTGAGTGGCACGGCGACCTCTAAGTGGGCTGCACTGAGGATCCACTGGATCGACAAGCTGGCCGATGAGTTGGAGGAGAAGCTCAGGAGCCGCGGTAAGGACGTGCTAGTCTTCAACGGGGGCCTCAGCGTGTCGGGGGCGCAGCACATCGGGAGGCTCAGAGGGGAGGTACTGCTTGTTGAGGCTCTCAGGAGGATCCTCGAGTCTAGGGGCTACAGAGTTAGGCAGCTCCTCACCGTCTACACCCAGGATCCCTGGAAGGGCAAGGAAAGCCAGAGGAGGGCCTTCAAGAACCCGGAGGAGGCCCGCCGCTACACTGGCTGGCCCCTCATAAGGGTCCCCGACCCAGAGGGGTGCCACTCCAACTGGGTCGAGCACTTCTGGAGCGACTTCGGGCCCTACCTGGGGGAGTTCACTGACGGTAGAATAGAAGTCGTCTACACACACGAGCTCTACAGGGGGCCCCTGGCCGAGTTCGCCCTGATGGCCTATAGGCTCCGCGACAAGGTTAGGAGCATCATAAACAAGTACCGTGGCAGGAAGCCCTACCCTGAGGGCTGGATACCCATCGAGCCTCGCTGCCAGAGGTGCGGTAGGATAGACTCGACCGTCGCCCTCGAGGTCGACGAGGATAACAGGAGGGTCCGCTACAAGTGCAGGAGCTGCGGCCACGAGGGCTGGGCGCCCCTGGAGGACTCGAAGCTCAACTGGCGCCTCGAGTGGGCTGGCGTCTGGTACGTCCTCTCGGTGGACTTCGAGCCCTACGGCAAGGACCACGCCACGCCCGGTGGCAGTAGGGACAGCTGCGTCGACCTGGCTCTCAACGCCTTCGGCTTCAGGCCCCCCGAGGGCGTCTGGTACGAGTGGGTGGCCCTGAGGGTCGATGGCAGGGAGGTGGTC